>NZ_PJAV01000074.1:0-15031 GCF_002836695.1 Pseudoalteromonas sp. 78C3 | reverse complement strand
ATTGGTATAAAAAAAGAGTGCTAAAAATAGTGTTAAAATTTAATTTTTCCAACAAGCATATCTTTAAACATTACCCAATCTCCCCATAAACTGTAAAAAGGGTGTTTAAAAGTAGCAGGGCGGTTTTTTTCAAAAAAGAAATGTCCGACCCACGCAAACCCATATCCAATAACAGGTAATAGCCATAATAAACTGTAGTGTTGTTTTAATAATGCTATTGCGATTACAGCAAGAACGAGTGTACTTCCTATAAAATGTAAGCGGCGGCAAATCACATTGCGATGCTCTTTTAAATAATAAGGGTAGAAGGCTTTAAAGCTTTTAAACGTGGGGTTTGTACTTTGCATAGTGTGCTCTTTTATTGTTTTTTATTTTAATGAGGGTCGTGCTATTAAAGCGTAAGTTTACATTTGTTTACAGCGATAAATGGCGCTTAACGCATCTAAATAGACAAAAGGGCTAAAAGTTAATAACTTAGGCGCACTATTAATAAATAAGAATGGAACTCAGGATGTTTAAACACACTCTAGCATGTGCTGTAATTGTAGCGCTTAGCGGCTGTTCAGAGCCAACTAATACGGTAACTCAAGAAGAAGTAAAAGCACCAATGAAGCAAGTTAACGCAGTTATATACCCAGAAACAAAAAAAGGCGATATCGTAGATACCTACTTTGAAGAAGCCGTTAGCGACCCATATCGTTGGCTTGAAGATGACATGAGCAGCGAAACTGCCGATTGGGTTAAAACGCAAAACAATTTAACGTTTTCTTATTTAGAACAAATCCCTTATCGCGATAAGTTAAAGCAGCGCCTTGAAAAACTAATGAATTACGAAAAAATAGGCGCTCCTTTTACTGAAGGCGATTACACCTATTTTTATAAAAACGATGGCCTGCAAAATCAATATGTTTTGTACCGCAGTAAAGATGGCGGCGACGTTGAAGTATTTTTAGATCCAAACAAGTTTAGTGAAGATGGTACGACGTCTATGTCGGGTTTATCGTTTTCAAAAGATGGCTCATTACTCGCGTATCAAATATCTGAAGGTGGCAGCGATTGGCGCAAAATTATAGTTATTGATGCACGTACCAAAGAGCAAGTTGAAGAAGCGCTTGTTGACGTTAAATTTAGTGGCATTGATTGGTTAGGCAACGAAGGTTTTTATTATTCAAGTTACGAAAAACCTAAAGGGAGTGAACTTTCGGCTAAAACAGATCAGCATAAAGCGTATTACCATAAGCTAGGTACTGCACAGTCTGCTGATAGTGTTGTATTTGGTGAAACTGATGAGCAAAAACATCGCTATGTAGGCGCTGATGTAACTCATGACGGCCGTTACCTACTTATTTCAGCTAGTACGTCTACGTCAGGCAATAAGCTGTTTATAAAAGATCTAACAAAAGAAAACAGTGAGTTTGTAACGGTTGTTGGAAATACTGATTCAGATACATCAGTTATTGATAACGAAGGCAGCAAGCTGTTTTTAGTTACTAACCTCAATGCACCAAACAAAAAAGTAGTGACGGTTGATGCAAGTAATCCAAGCCCAGAAAATTGGGTTGATTTAATTCCAGAAACCAAAAACGTACTAAATCTTACAAAAGGTGGCGATACCTTTTTTGCCAACTACATGGTTGATGCTATTTCACAGGTAAAACAGTACAACAAAAAAGGTGAGTTAATTCGCGAAATTACATTACCAGGCGTGGGTACTGCACGTGGTTTTGGCGGTAAAAAAGATCAAACAACGCTTTATTATTCGTTCACTAACTACAAAACACCAGGTACTACTTATACGTTTGATGTAACTACGGGTGAATCGGGTGTTTATCGTAAGTCGGCTATTGATTTTAATAGTGATGATTACACGTCTGAGCAAGTGTTTTACACATCAAAAGACGGCACTAAAATACCGATGGTAATTACCTATAAAACAGGCATTAAGCTTGATGGTTCAAACCCTACTATTTTATACGGTTACGGTGGTTTTAATATTAGTTTAACGCCAAGCTTTAGCCCCGTTAATGCAGTATGGCTTGAGCAAGGTGGTGTGTACGCCGTTGCTAATATTCGCGGTGGTGGTGAGTACGGTAAAGACTGGCACAATGCCGGCACAAAATTGCAAAAGCAAAATGTGTTTGACGACTTTATTGCAGCGGCTGAGTACTTAAAAGATAAAAAGTACACGTCTAAAAAGCGCTTAGCACTTCGCGGTGGATCTAACGGTGGTTTGTTAGTTGGCGCAGTGATGACACAGCGCCCAAACTTATTTCAAGTTGCTCTACCTGCTGTAGGTGTACTTGATATGCTGCGCTACCATACATTTACTGCGGGCGCTGGTTGGGCATACGACTACGGTACCAGTGAGCAAAGCAAAGAAATGTTTGAATACATAAAAGGTTATTCACCACTTCATAATGTAAAAGCAGGTGTTGAGTATCCAGCCACTATGATTACAACTGGCGATCATGATGACCGCGTTGTCCCTTCACATTCGTTTAAGTTTGCTGCTGAGCTTCAAGCAAAGCAAACAGGTAATAACCCAACGCTTATCCGCATAGAAACAAATGCGGGGCATGGTGCAGGTACACCAACGAGTAAAACAATTGAGCAGTATGCTGATATATTTGGTTTTACGCTATATAACATGGGCGTAGAGTCGTTATAAAAGCGCTTTAACAAAATAGCTAACTTTAATAGCTGAGGAAAAAGGCCGAGTAAATTAAATTTACTCGGCCTTTTTAATGTTTGCTAGTTAGTTATACCAATCTGCTTATATATGGGGTCTATTTAACGTTAAGAAAATTACGCTAGAACTAGGCAGAAATTTTTGTATCTAGTTGTTCTAAATAAAAAATTTTTAACGACGTTATAGTGCAATTTAATTCGTTAAATTGATCAAAGATTTATGCAGGTTGGTATTATTGCATAGGTGAAAATAATCGTTGATATGTTTTATAGGCGTACTCGTCGGTCATTCCGCTCAAATAATCGCAAATTATACGCATACCTTGGTTTTGTTTTTCGGCTTCTATGTATTGTGCTTGTGTAGTTTCTGGCAATAAACGCAGCGGATCGCTAGCAAACGCGGTAAATAACTCTATTAGTAAGTTTTGACCTTTAAACTCTATTTGCTGCATTTCGGGGTCGCGTATTAAACGTTGAAACACAAAATGCTTAAGTATTTGCAATACACTGTCGTATTGGGCATCTAATTTAGCGGTGTACTTTAAAATAGGGCATTCAAAGTCATCGTTTTGAATATCTAAATGTATATGAATAATAAAGGTATTAACCAGCTCACCTATGGCGTCCTTTCGCTCATAATCATTTTTTGAAAACAAACGCTTCGTGAGCGACTCAAGCATGGTGTTTAACCAGTCAAAGTTTAATGCTTTTAAATGAGGTAGAGCATGAGTTTGCCAATCGTCTAACGTAAGTACATGGGTTGCAATGGCATCTTCTAAGTCGTGTACGGCGTATGCTATATCGTCGGCATGCTCCATTATGGCACTGTCGAGCGATTTATACGTTGTTTTAGCGCGGTACTTATCAATAGCGGCATGGTTACTCAGCAACGTTTTATCGTTTTGACTCAGTGGTTCTACTATCCAATTGAATATGGCTGCATCGTCGTTGTATAACCCTTTGGCAGGTCGCCAATCATCTGCTTTTATAAATGCACGACCGGTTGTATCGTTGGGAATGGTATGCCATAGCGTGTTAATAAACGCGGGGTATTTTATAAAACCTAATAAAGTACGACGAGTTAGGTTCATACCGTGCCCATTACTGTAGGGCTCAAGTTTTGCAACTATGCGCAGTGTTTGTGCGTTACCTTCAAAACCACCGTGATCGCGCATCATGTAATTTAGCGCTATTTCACCACCATGACCAAAAGGCGGATGGCCAATATCGTGCGCTAAACACAGTGTTTCGAGCAGTCCGGTTGATGGAAAGTGCGTAAAGTCGCTATGTTGCGCTTTTAAATGGCGCAATATGCCAGTACCAATTTGCGATACTTCTAAAGAGTGGGTAAGGCGAGTGCGGTAAAAGTCGTTTAGGCCAATGCCCATAATTTGGGTTTTAGCTTGCAAACGCCTAAATGCAGCTGCATGAATAATACGCGAACGGTCGACCTGCCACGGCGAGCGGTTATCGTTAGGACGATGTTTATATTGCTCTATTATTCGGCTTTGCCATTGTTTATTCATACTGCTTACTCACACATAGTTAATATTATTAAACTTTGCCCAGTATACCCATGGACTTATAAATTGCGAATGAACAAATGCACTACATAGGCTCTGTTTTATCTAAAATTCAAATACACTGCTGAAAATTCAACCGTAAAAGGTCATCAAACCCCAGTTATTCGCGTTTATAAAGTGGCTTAGGTATAATGCGCCTTCGTATGCTTGTGTATAAACCATGCATAACTAAGTTTAATAGAGAGAATAGATGTTAAAAACGATTTTTAAGCTTTTACTAACTGTATTTTTTGTTTGGGCGCTTGCATACCCGTTTATACAAAGTGACGATGTTGAACTAGATGAACAAACGTCAGAACAACCAAAAAAAGTGAAGAAAAAAGAAAAACCATTACATAATGTAAAACTGCCAAAGTTTTCAGAATTTAGTGATGTTAAAGAAAAAAAACATGCATTTTTTAGCTTTATTCGTCCGCACGTTGAAGCCGAAAATAAAAAAATATTACAGCAACGCGCTAAGCTCGAAATAGCACGCATGATGTTACAAAACGAATTACCTTTAGAAAAAAAGCAAAACAAAGATATTGCTAAAATTTTAAAGTCGTATGACTTACCAACCACAGTTGATACGCTAATACTTACGCAAGCATTGCGCCGTGTTGATATAATTCCTAAAGAATTAGCGCTTATGCAAGCTGCAAACGAATCTGCATGGGGCACTTCGCGTTTTGCACGTATTGGCCTTAACTTTTTTGGTCAGTGGTGTTACACAAAAGGTTGTGGCATGGTGCCAAAACGCCGTAATACCGGGGCTGCGCACGAAGTTGCTGCGTTTAAATCGGTAAGAGCTGCTATAAACTCTTATTTTAAAAACATAAATACGCATCCTGCTTATAAAGATTTGCGCGCAATACGTGAAAACTTACGTCTTGAGCAAAAACCAATTTTAGCGACTGAACTTACACAAGGTTTAATGTCTTACTCTGAGCGCGGTGAAGCGTATATAGAAGAGTTAAACACGATGATTAGCCAAAATAGAGCCTACTTTGATGAATAAATACATTTTTAATTGTACCAACGCTATTGTGTTAGTACTGCTGAGCATTAGTGCATTTAATGTAAATGCGAGAGAATTTGTGATGTCGTATGACGGTTTTTACGACCGCTTAAAAATTGTTAACAAAGGCGACTTTCAATATGCGCGAGTTAACTTTTACATTAGTGATATTGGTACTAATGAAACATGTGCGATTAAAAGCGGTACTATTTTAACCGAAAGAAACGAGTATCCACTTAACTTTACCGATAAAGCACAATTACTATTGCCGTTCGATAAGCAGCTTGATACCGATAAAGCGGTCATTGTAGTAGAGCCGCTCAATCCTGTACACGATTGCCAATTAAAGCTACAAATAGAAGCAAACGAACTTGAAGGTTTAGCATTTTCAAAGCAGTCGTTATATACCATTAACGAAGAACTTGATGAGCTATTAACTGATTTGTCGGGCTTTTTTGTAAGTAAATTAATGTGGTTTTTATTACCCGAGCAAAAGGGCGTAGCAGTTACATTTAAAAGCCCAATGCAATTTGATGATAAGAGCATAACGTGTGAAAAGTCAGTGTGTTATTTTGCAGTTGAAGATAGCTGGGAAGATGATAGCGCAGTGCTTGGCGATATATCGAACGTTATTAAAGTAACGCCTTGGATTGTTAAGTAGCTCACATACAAAAAGCGGCATTTAGCCGCTTTTTTTGTACCAAAATCAGTACTCGTTTTTAGCCTTTAGTTTTTATTTAATAAGTGGTGCTGATGAATCGCGCTGCATTAAAGTAGGTTCAAAAAAGCGATTTATAACGAGGTTTTTATTTTGATATACGTCTTTAAGCACTAATTTAGCTGCCATTTCGCCCATTTTCCCGACCGGATTATCTATGGTCGTGAGTGTAGGGTATAGGTAGTTTGCAAAAATAACGTTATCAAATCCAACAATCGATAAATCAATTGGTAAGTTATAACCGTGCTCTCGTGCATACTTCATGGCACCGGAGGCCATTTCGTCATTGGCGCATACCAGTGCAGTAAAGCTAAGTTTTTCATCAATAAAATGTTTTAAGCCTTTGCTACCGCCAGTTTCGTTAAAGTCGCCAATATAATAAAGCGTAGGATCAAATTTAACACCAGCCTCTGTAAGCGCTTGTTTATGACCTTCTAAGCGGTTAAAAGCATCGGCTTTAAACTGCGGGCCTGCAATATACGCTATTTGTGTATGGCCTTGATTTAATATCGATTTAGTGGCTAGGTAGCCACCTAGTTGGTTATCTAGGCTGATACAGTTGTCTTTTAGTTGCTCTACATAACGGCTCATTAAATAAACGGGTGTAGAGCCTTGGCTTAGTTTTATTAGGTAGTCGTCTGAGACGGCTTCTACGTGCAAAATAATGGCATCGCAGCGTCTGCTAATTAAAAACTCAATGCCTTCTTGTTCTTTGTCTTCTTCACTGTGTCCGGTGGTAATAATAACGTGTTTACCCGCAGCACGAAGCTCTGACTCAATACCTGCCATCATTTGGGCAAAGAAAGGACCATGTAACTCAGACACTAAAATACCGACACTGTTAGTACAGTTAGAGGCTAAAGATTGCGCTATTGAATTAGGCTTGTAGCCAAGCTGCGCCATAGCATCAAGCACTTTTTGTTTAGTTTTATCGCTTACACGGGTATTTTTGTTCATCACGCGAGAAACGGTGGCTAACGATACTCCCGCAAGCTCTGAGACTTGATAAATTGTTGCCATGTTATTTGTTCACTCGCTTATCCTTAACTACTTCGGCTAAATAATACCTTAGAGTATATATCTTAACTAGCTGTTAGTTTAGATTGAATATTTTCAACAACCTGATTAGTCAGTGTATATTTTTTCATTATGTAGGCAACAAATAATGAGCCAAAAGCAGGTAGTACAGTGAATGACAGTAAAATACCGTGTTGGGTATCAAGAGTTTGTACTGCATCGGCCTGATAACTGTAAAAAGATAACAACCAGCCTGCAATTGCGCCGCCTACAGCCACGCCCATTTTAATAAAAAAGATAACGCCTGAATAAACCAAACCCGTAATGCGTACCCCTGTTTTTTCATGCCCGTAATCTATGGTGTCGGCCATTTTTGCCCACAACAACGGGGTTGCCATATCTAAAAAGAATTTCCATAAAATAAAGGCAGTAAATGCGAGTACTAATTGATCTTTACTAATAAAGTAACTAAAACCACAAATAGCGGCGGCAATAACTTGTAAGCTTATATAGGCCTTTATTTTACAAAAGCGCTTTGCGAGTGGTTGAGCTAAAGCACAACCTACCATGCTGGCTGCAACACCTAGCGTCATAAATAAGGTGATTAAATCGTCTCGACCTAAATAGTATTTTACGTAGTAAACAGCAAGCGTAAGCCTTAATACTTGCCCGGTAAGTAAAAAGAATGCAGCTAAGCAAAGTGTTCGCCATTGATCGTTTTTAATTAATGCTTTAACACTCTGGGCAAAAGGAATGTTTTGCTCTTTAGGCTGTTGTATACGCTCTTTTGTGCCTAAAAAACAAAGTAAAAACAGTACAAAACCTAAAATACTCATTGCAGTCATTGTGTATTGATAGCCCTTGGCAGCATCGCCTTGGCCAAAATACTCAACCATTGGCATAGTACAACCCGCTACTATTACGCCGCCTAGCATACCAAATACAAACCGGTAAGACTGAATAGTCACGCGCTCTTTTACATCAGCCGTAAGTACGCCGCCCAATGCACAATAAGGAATATTAATAGCGGTGTAGACAACCATAAGCAGAGTGTAAGTAGTAAAGGCATAAATTATTTTATCGGTGCCTTCTAAATCGGGCGTAGTGAACGCTAAAATACTAATAATGGCAAAAGGGAGGGCAAGCCAAAGTAAGTAGGGGCGAAAGTGCCCCCAGCGCGTATGTGTTTTATCAGCAAGGTTACCCATTAATGGGTCGGTTACGGCATCAAAAATACGCACTGCTAAAAACATAGTACCTACAACAGCAGGCGATAAACCCACTACGTCTGTGTAGTACAGCATTAAAAACATCATAACTGTTTGAAAAATAATATTACTGGCGGTGTCGCCTAAGCCATACGCTATTTTTTCTTTTACACTGACCATGATTATTTATCCCGCTTTATACTTGTTTTTAGTTATGGGTATACTTTTATCTTTTAGAGATGAGCTCTTTATAAGCTAAGCCACTATTTTTAATAGTGCGTTGCTGCGTCTTATAATCTACATACACAATACCAAAACGTTTTAAGTAGCCTTCTGCCCATTCAAAGTTATCCATTAAGCTCCAAGCAAAGTAGCCATGTATAACAACACCTTGTTCAATCGCATTATGAACCGCATTTAAGTGATCATTATAGTAATTTAAACGATCTAAGTCGTTAACTTCACCATTATTATATGTATCGGGCATGGCTGCGCCATTTTCGGTTATATAAATAGGCGGTAGGGTGTATGTTTTATTAAGCGATACGAGCAGGTCGGTGAACGATTGCGGGTAAACTTCCCATCCCATATCAGTCAACGGACCTGTAGGTGCAATGGGTTCATAAATGTCAGTAGGATGCGCCTTATAGACTTGGCGGGTATAAAAGTTAATGCCTAAGTAATCAATTGGCTGAGAAATTAATTCCATATCACCAGGGTGTATGTCTGGTAAATGATCGCTTGGTAGTTGGTTAATTATATCGGGGTATTTACCATCCATTATTGGTTTCATGTACCACTGATTTAAGTAGTCATCAGCGTATTTGGCACTGTCTATGTCTTGTTGATTATCGGTAAGTGGATATGCGGGTGTAAAGTTAAGCACAATGCCGTTTTTAGTATTAGGCGATGTTTTATTTAGCACGTTCATGGCCAGACCATGAGCGAGTAATAAGTGATGAGCTGCTTTTTTACCATACTGCTTGCCGACTAGGCCTGGGGCATGTATGCCAATTTCGTAACCCAAAAACGCGCTGCAAAAGGGTTCGTTTAATGTAGCGTAAGAATACACTCGTGTTCCAAATGCGTTAGTAATTAGTTCTACGTATTGCTCAAATGCATAAGCAGTTTTTCTGTTGAGCCAGCCGTCTTCATCTTCAAGGTGTTGCGGTAAATCCCAGTGGTACAAAGTAACAAAGGCTTTTATATTTTTTCGTTTTAGCTCATCTAAAATATCAGTATAAAACTTAACGCCTACAGGATTTAACTTTCCGTCTTGAGTCATAACGCGAGGCCATGAAATAGAAAGCCTGTAAGCATCAACACCTAGAGACTCTATTAAATCTATGTCTTGTTGCCAATTATTGTAATGATCGCAGGCAATATGACCATGTGAATTGTCAGCAATTTTACCTGCAGTACTACAAAAGGTATCCCAAATACACGGTAAGCGATGCTCATATCCGCCCTCTATCTGAAATGATGCTGTAGCTACACCATAAACAAAGTCTTTTGTTAATAGAGGTGAATTAAATGGTAATGATATTTTTGTCATTGGTTACAAACCTTTTTGAGAACTTAATTGCACGCTTAGCGCTTATTTTTACTGACTTTCAGCGGGTACAAAACATTATTAAAAATAAAAGTTGTTGAAATATGTAACATGTTCGTATTTAATTAGCCGTGAAAGCGCTTACATTTTTAGATTAATGTTAATTAATCTTCAGGTCAACTCTTAAATACTGCGCCTTAGCGGGGTTTGTATTAATTACTTACTGAAGATCAATTTATAATAATAAATTGCGGAGAGCACATGGCTAGTTCAGCACCACTGACATCACACACACAGTCGCAAAACCACCAAGATAAAAACTATGGTTTTGCACTTACATCTTTAACTTCACTGTTTTTTATGTGGGGTTTTATTACCTGCTTAAATGATATTTTGATTCCGCATTTAAAAGCGGTTTTCGATTTAACGTATGTACAAGCAATGCTTGTGCAGTTTTGCTTTTTTGGCGCTTACTTTTTAATGTCACTCCCTAGTGGACACATTGTTAAAAAGCTTGGTTATAAAAAAGGAATCGTGGTTGGGCTTTTAATTGCGGCAGTAGGGTGTGTCTTATTTTACCCAGCAGCGTCTTTACATAGTTATCCTGTGTTTTTATTCGCTTTATTTGTACTTGCCAGTGGCATAACGTTATTACAAGTATCTGCAAATCCTTATGTAAGTTTGTTGGGTTCTGCAAAAACAGCGTCTTCTCGTTTAACGCTTACTCAAGCTTTTAACGCGTTAGGCACTACGGTTGCGCCATCATTTGGTGCTCTGTTAATTCTGGACTCAGCGTCAGAAGCCTTTTTAACACCTGCACAAAATGCAGAGTCAGTTCAACTTCCTTACCTCCTTTTAGCTGCAATGCTTATTTTACTAGCCGGTATTTTTGCTTGGCTTAAATTACCAGACATTATGAGCGAGCAAAAAGCAGAAGCCGAAAAATCAGAGGCAATTGAAGGCAGTGCTTGGCAGTATCGCCATCTTGTATTAGGTGCTGTGGGTATATTTATGTACGTTGGCGCAGAAGTGGCAATTGGTAGCTTTTTAGTAAGCTTTTTAGCACAAGAAAATATAGCAGGGCTAAAAGAGCATGCTGCAGCTCATTACATCACTTATTATTTTGGTGGTGCTATGGTTGGGCGTTTTATTGGTGCTGCTGTAATGCAAAAATTACCTGCTGGTAAAGTACTTGGCTTTAACGCAACCATGGCTATTATTTTAGTCGTTATTGCCATGAGCACGTCGGGTCAATTAGCAATGTGGTCAATACTATTGGTTGGTTTATTTAATTCTATTATGTTCCCCACTATTTTTAGTTTAGCGTTAAATGGACTTGGCAAACATACAGCTCAAGGCTCTGGTATTTTGTGTTTGGCGATTGTGGGTGGTGCAATAGTGCCACTTTTACAAGGTGCACTTGCTGATAGTGTGGGTGTTCAACTTTCGTATGTTTTACCTATTTTATGTTACATATTTATCGTGTTCTATGGTTTAAGCGGTAGCAAACCAGTTCAAGCGCAGGAGACTCTATAATGAAAACCCCTTTTACACTTAATAAAATAGCCTTAGCAACATTAATTGCATCAGTAGGTACTTTATCGGCTTGTTCAAACGACGCAGTAACATCGGTTGAAACTAATGAAACGTTATCTAAAACAGCGCAAATTTGGCCAAAACTTAATATTGCCGTTAAAAAAGATGCCGATATTGAAGCTAAAATAGTTAACTATTTAAAAGCCATGACACTTGAGCAAAAGGTTGCTCAAATGATTCAGCCAGAAATTCGTGATATTACCGTTGAAGATATGCGTAAATATGGCTTTGGTTCATATCTTAATGGCGGTGGCGCATTCCCTAATGGCGACAAACATGCAACACCAATGGACTGGGTAGCCTTAGCAGAGAGCTTTTATCAAGCTTCTGTCGATGACTCAGTTGATGGCAGTAGTATCCCAACTATGTGGGGCACCGATGCAGTACATGGCCATAATAACGTAATTGGCGCGACGCTTTTTCCACATAACATTGGTTTAGGCGCGGCGAATAATCCTGATTTAATCGAGCAAATAGCATCGATTACTGCAGTAGAGGTAATGGCTACGGGTATTGATTGGGTATTTGCACCCACAGTTGCCGTAGTGCGCGACGATCGCTGGGGCAGAACGTACGAAGGCTACTCTGAAGATCCAAAGATTGTTCACGATTACTCAGCAGCGATTGTAAATGGATTGCAAGGTAAAGCCGATGGCGACTTTTTAAGTGATAAGCGTGTTATTAGCACGGTTAAGCACTTTATTGGCGATGGCGGCACCGTTGATGGGGATGATCAGGGAAATAATATAGATAGCGAACAGTCGCTATTTGATATTCATGCCCAAGGTTATGTAGGTGGTTTGTCTGCGGGTAGCCAATCGGTTATGGCGTCTTTTAATAGCTGGAATGGCGTTAAAAATCACGGCAATAAATACTTACTTACAGATGTATTAAAAACACGTATGGGTTTTGATGGCTTTGTAGTGGGTGATTGGAATGGTCATGGGCAAATTAAAGGCTGTACTAACGAAAGCTGTGCACAAGCCGTTAATGCAGGCCTCGATATATTTATGGTGCCAACAGGTGCCTGGAAGCCACTTTATAACAATACAATTGCGCAAGTTAAGTCAGGCGAAATTAGTATGTCGCGTATTGATGATGCAGTGAGCAGAATATTACGCGTAAAACTTCGCGCTGGTTTATTTGATAAACCAAGTCCGGCTAAGCGTCTTTACTCGGGTAAAACAGAACTTATTGGCGCGCAAGAGCATCGCGAAGTCGCACGTCAAGCTGTGCGCGAATCGCTTGTATTACTTAAAAATAAAAATAACCTATTACCTATCGAAGCTAATCAACGCGTACTTGTTGCAGGTGATGGTGCTGATAATATAGGTAAACAGTCGGGTGGTTGGAGTATTACGTGGCAGGGGACTAATAATAAAAATGCTGATTTCCCTGGTGCTACTTCGATATATAAAGGGCTTGAAGAGCAAATATCTGCAGCAGGTGGAAGTGTTACTTTAAGTGCTGATGGCACGTTTGAACAACGTCCTGATGTTGCCATTGTTGTATTTGGTGAAGAACCTTACGCAGAAGGGCACGGCGATAAAGATAACCTTGAGTTTGAACGCGGAAATAAAAAGTCATTAGCACTTTTAAGCTCGCTAAAAGAGCAAGGTATCCCTGTTGTATCTGTGTTTATATCAGGTCGACCTATGTGGGTGAACAGTGAACTTAACGCATCTGACGCGTTTGTAGCTGCATGGTTGCCAGGTACAGAAGGCGCAGGTATTGCTGATGTTTTATTAAAAGCGGCAGACGGCACCATTCAAAATAACTTTAAAGGTAAATTATCGTTTTCTTGGCCTAAATCAGCGGTACAAACTGCGGTTAATAAAGGCGATGAAAATTACGACCCATTACTCCCTTATGGTTTTGGTTTAACGTACGGCGATAAAAACGTGTTAGCTGACGACCTTGATGAAGACTCTAAACTTGATAACTCAGGGCTTACGAGTATGGATATACTTGTTGGTGCACCTGTAGCACCATGGCGCTTATTGTTAAAATCGGGCGATGAGCTTTTAGATGTATCGAGTAGTACTCATGAATTTGGTGCAATTAAATACCGAACTGAGGACAAAATAGTACAAGAAGACGCGCGCCAATTTAACTTTAGCGGTGCAGAAAAAGCCAGTGCTGAAATAGTAACAAGCTTTGCAGAAGATACCATTGCCTACGTTGAGGCCGATAGTGTGATTAGCTTTGATATTAAATTAAACGAAGCACTAACGAGCGATATAGCACTTGCTATGACTTGCTCGGGTGAATGTGGTGCAAGCATTGATTTAGCAAACGTAGTGGATAAAACCATTGAGAATAAATGGCAGTCAGTATCAATCGATTTAGGTTGTTTTGCTGATAAGGGTGTTAATTTTGCAAACCTAACAAGCCCATTTAGCTTACGCAGCAATGGTAAAGCATCAATTTCTGTGGCTAATATTCAGTTTGTGCCAAATAAAGCAGGCGAAGCTACACTGTCTTGTAAGTAGTTTATTAACTCTATTGTGTGTATACCAAAGCCCTTCGAATGAAGGGCTTTTTTTATGTAGAGGATTAATACTAACCTGCATAAATACTTGAGCTAATTGATATAACTAAAAAAGAACAAGTCGCTATAAATACAAAGAGTTACCACGTTTTTGTAGGAAGAACCTTTTTTATAATAGCTTGTAAAATAATTAGCACTGCATTAAGAGGTTTTTTTCGTCAAAGCTAACTACTTTATCTCTGCCGGTTTCTTTAGCGAGATAAAGGCGTTTATCAGCCAAGGACAGTAAGTCTTTTACACTCATTTTACCATTTACAGAGTGACTCACTCCCGCGCTCACAGATAGTTTTATATGCGCGTTTTGATAATAAAACGGATGCTTAGAAATATTTTCACGTAAGTGCTCTGCATATTCTTTAGCTGCTCGTAGGGAATAGTCTGGTAGTAATATTGCAAATTCTTCACCGCCTATTCTGGCGCAAATACCCTCATCAATAAATTGCTCTTTTATGTGCTGCGCAATCCATTTAATTGCTTGATCGCCCGTGTCGTGGCCGTACTTATCGTTTACATGCTTAAAAAAGTCGATATCTAGAATAATTATAGATACATTTATATCATTGTTATTAGGTTGTTTAAGGACTGCTTTGGCGTTATTAAAGAAACCTCTGCGATTAAATAACTGTGTAAGAGAGTCGGTATTGGCAAGGTTCGATAGCGTGTATTCACTATTAGAAAATAACAAAAATGGCAGTATAAGAGCACTCAGTGTGGCTAATAGTAAATGACTAATAAGCACAATTTGCAAAGGGGTTGCTACATCTTGAATACTCGAACTAAGTACCGGTATTGATAGAAATATAGCATTTAAAAACATAACTCCACTGTGCACTAAAAAGCAGGTAATTAACGCCTTTTTCTGGGCTTTAGCAACAAAGCTCATGCTTTTGATTAAATACGCTGTGTAAATAAATAATCCGGCGATTACTAAACTCGTTAGCATTTTTGCTGCACCGAAAGGATAAATTGCCAATAACAATAAGCTAGAAAAACCAAATATGCAGTAAAGAGGCATTAAGCTAATATTTTGTACGTTTTTGTACTTATATAGTCCAATAATAATTAAGAGTGGGCTAGTTATCATTGAAACACTAGCTAAATAGTGGGTTATTAAAGGAAGA
>NZ_PJAV01000073.1:0-15536 GCF_002836695.1 Pseudoalteromonas sp. 78C3 | reverse complement strand
AAATTATATTGATGAGGTTTATCGAATAATTAAGTTGTGTTCAATTTAGCGACAGTTTGTACCGCATTTGTTACTTTTTAAATTTAAATGATGACATGATATTGTCTTGTAGATTTAGTGGATACTTTGCATTTACATTTGCGCATAAATTATTACAATTACATTGATTTTAATTTGACCTTTTATTCAGTTTTTGTTCATTTTTTTAGCGTTAGGATGCGCCCCGACTTTGGCTAGACAGCTGAGGCATAAAAAGTAATATTTATAGGGAATTTAAAATGAAAAAATTAGCCGTTATCATTTCGAGCATTTTATTATCAAGTGCTGCAACCACTGCAATAGCCGCAGATACTTACCAATCAATCAGCCATGTAGGATATGTGGACGTAGATGGTGATGACACATTAAGTGTTGACTCAACATATTATTTTTCTCCAAAAGCGACTTTAGGTCCTTACGATCAATTTGAATACATCAATAAGCAAACAAATGTTTATGGTGCATACAGTGATAATGATTTTGGAGATGTTACTAGCGTTGGCGGTGAGTATTTTGTAGAAGATTTTGTATTAGGTGCACAGTACAATAATTTCGATAGTGATTTTGGCTCAAGCACGGATGTAATTGAACTTTCAGCGGGTTACTTCTTTAATCCAAACCTTGTATTAAAAGCAACGTTTGTTGATGTAGAAGATGCTGAAAATCAGTTTGTGTTTGACTTAGCATATAACCATCAGTTAAACAGCACTGATTATATCGGCTTCACAGTAACATCAGATGATGAGTTTGATTACCGTGCAGTAGCAGCTAAGTACTTTGTTGATTTACAGCAAGGTAACTACTTGACTGTTGAAGGTAAATTTGAAGATGTTGATGGCGGTTCAAGTAACTGGGAATTAGCATCTAACTACTATTTCAGCAAAGCAACATCGGTGTTTGTTACAGTTAATAAAAATGATGACTACACTCTTGGTGCTCAACACTTCTTCAATAACAATGTTGGTTTAGAAGCAGGTTACGGCAATAACTGGGATGATTCTGATTATGATGCTTACTTTGCAAATGTAAGCTTACAGTTCTAATTTAACTAAAATTAGAATATGAACAAAAAGCCCGCTCATTTGAGCGGGCTTTTTGTTCAGCGCTATTTACCAGCCGCAGTTGCGGCCTTCGTTTTGTTTATCTAAATATGTTTGTAATGGTGCAAAGTAATCGAGCATTGCTGTTGCATCCATTTGCGGCTTACCTGTTACAGTTTCAAGCGCCTCTTGCCAAGGGCGAGACGAACCCATTTCAAGCATAGCGTTTAGCTTATCCCCTGCTTCTTTTGAGTTATAAATAGAGCAGCGATGAATGGCCTTATCGTTACCGGCAATTTCACATAAGCTGCGATGAAACTCAAATTGTAAAATATGCGCTAAAAAGTAACGAGTATAAGGCGTGTTACCCGGGACGTGGTACTTAGCACCCGGATCAAAGTCATTTTCGCTACGTGCGATAGGAGCTTGCACTCCTTGGTATTTTTCACGTAGTTCCCACCATGCTTTATTGTAATTTTCTGGTGCTACTTCCCCTGAAAATACCTGCCAGCGCCACTGATCAACCATTAAGCTAAACGGCACAAAGGCGACTTTATCAAGTGCCATTTTCATTAATAAACCAATATCTTTAGATTCATCAGGTACTTGTTCAAGTAAGCCGATTTCTTTTAAGTAACCCGGTGTAACCGATAAGGCAATGGTGTCTCCAATGGCTTCATGAAAACCATCGTTTGCACTTTCTTGATAAAATAAAGGCTGCTTGTTGTATGCGCGTTGATAAAAGTTATGACCTAATTCATGGTGAATAACTGAAAACTCTTCGCCTGTGCGCTGAATACACATTTTAATGCGTAAATCGTCTTTGCTATCGATATTCCATGCTGATGCATGACACTGCACATCTCTGTCTTTTGGTTTTACAAACAGTGAACGCTCGTAAAATGTCTCTGGTAGTGCGTCAAAACCCATTGAGGTGAAAAAGTTTTCAGCCCCTTTTACCATTTTAAGTTCGTCGTAATTATTTTGAGCTAATAACTCGGTTACGTCGTAACCCGGATCGGCGTTTTCTGGTGCAACTACATCGTAAATATTACCCCATGCTTGCGCCCACATATTACCAAGTAAGTGCGCTGGTATTGGCTGATCTTGAGGTACTTTATCGGTGCCGTACTTTTCACCTAACTTTGCGCGAACATGGCAGTGTAGCGAGTTATACAGTGGTTTAACTTGGCCCCAAATACGATCAAGCTCGGTGCTGAAGTCATCAGCAGGCATATCGTATTTACTGCGCCACATAGCGCCCGTATCGGCATAACCAAGCTCCTTTGCACCTTCGTTGGTCAGTACTACTTGTTGCTCGTAAAGTGAGCGCATTGGTTTTGATATTTGACGCCAGCCTTGCCATAAATCAAGTAGTTCGTTGTAATCTCGGCTGGTGGCCATTTTTGAAGTCATGTCGCCAAGGCTTAAACAGGTGCCGTCTTCTTTACAGTATTTACCTTTACCGTATAGCCCGCCAAGCTTTGCGACAATTTGTGAAAGTTGCGCTGTTTTATCAGCGTCTTGTGGGGCAGGAAGTGTAAGTGCTAGTTTTAGTTTATCAAGCTTACGGCGAGCATCGTAATCAAGCTCTAGTTCGTCGTATTTTGCAGCTTCATTTGCTAAACGCACGACTGTTTCGGTCATTTTACGGTTAACTTCAGCCGATAGAGCCGACGTATCATGAGTAATAAAGTTTGCGTAAATCCACTCTGCACGGCTCGATTCTAAATAAAGTGCACTTAGTTCTTTTTCTGTGTTTGTTATAAATGTTTTTGCATCTTTAGCTGTTACAGCTTTTTTAGTGTGTGCTGAATCGGTAGTGTCTATAGTTACTTGCGCATCGCAGGCCGTTAAAGCAAGAGTACTTGCTACCATTAAGGCGCTCATACTTAGTTTAAATCGAAAGGGGGTCATGCTATTCCTTTAATTTATTGTTATTAAAACGTTGATAATAGCAGTGATGTTTAAAACAATAAAATGAATGCGTTAAGGCTCACGACTCGTCGTGCAATGATTGTATTTAAATTAAGATGGGTCATAATTAAGTTACTATTTTCATTCAATGTGTAAGGAATGTGCGCATGTTAATATTTATAATATTGCTGGTCGTGGTGGTGGTTATTTTTGCGGTTAAAGATATTCGCCTAAACTTGATTAGTCGTCCTACGTTTAAAATGTTCAAAAAGGTGCTTCCGCCATTATCGCAAACAGAGCGAGAGGCGATGGAAGCAGGTGATGTTTGGTGGGATGGTGAGTTATTTAGTGGTAACCCAGACTGGCAAAAACTGCACCGCTTTCCTAAACCAGAGCTTAGCGATAAAGAAAACGCATTTATGGCTAACCAAGTAGAAACCTTATTGGCGATGCTTGATGATTATCAAATTGTACAAAAAGACAAAGACTTACCAAAAGAAGTGTGGGATTACCTAAAAACAGAAGGTTTTTTTGCGCTGATCATTCCTGAAAAATTTGGCGGTCGTGAGTTCTCGGCAATTGCTAATTCAACGATAGTATCAAAAATTTCGACTAAAAGCTTAACAGCCGCAGTCACTGTTATGGTGCCTAATAGCTTAGGTCCGGGCGAGTTACTTCTTCACTATGGTACTAAAGAGCAGCAAGATCGTTGGCTGCCAAGTTTAGCTAATGGTACAGATGTTCCTTGTTTTGCATTAACGGGACCTGAGGCGGGCTCTGATGCTGGCAGTATTCCTGATTCAGGCGTGGTGTGTATGGGTGAGCATAATGGCGAGAAAGTAATGGGCCTGCGTTTAAATTGGTCAAAGCGTTACATTACACTTGCACCCGTGGCTACTGTACTCGGCTTAGCATTTAAAATGTATGACCCTGATGCTTTATTAGGTGATAAGAAAGAGCTAGGCATTACATGTGCTCTAATACCAACCGATCATCCGGGTGTCGAAACGGGTGAGCGTCATTATCCGCTTAATATGGCCTTCATGAATGGTACCACTTACGGTAAAGATGTATTTATACCACTGGACTGGATCATTGGTGGTCAAGAGTGTGCAGGGCGTGGCTGGAGAATGCTTGTTGAGTGTTTAAGTGCAGGGCGTGGTATATCACTACCAGCATTGAGTGCAGCAACTGGACATTTAGCTTCAAAAATGACATCGGCATATGCCATGGTACGCCAGCAGTTTGGTGTATCTATAGGGCAATTTGAAGGCGTGCAAGAGGCACTTGCGCGTATTGGTGGTTTAACTTACACACTTGAGTCATGCAGATTAATGACCGCAGGTGCGATTGATTTAAAATTAAGCCCGTCGGTTGTAACAGCGATTGCTAAATACCATATGACTGAAATGGGTCGTACGGTAATGAATGATGCAATGGATATTCATTCAGGTAAAGGAATTCAAGTAGGGCCTAATAACTATTTGGCGCATGGCTATATGGGTATTCCAGTATCAATTACGGTTGAAGGCGCGAATATTTTAACGCGTAACTTAATGATATTTGGCCAAGGTGCAACACGCTGTCATCCATTTGTTTTAAAAGAAATGGAAGCCGCTGCAATGGAAGATGACGACGCAGCACTTGAACAATTTGATGGTTTATTAATGAACCATATAATATTTGCAGCAAGTAATGCAGGTATGGCATTTGTGCATGGCTTAACACGTAGTTATTTTGCTAAAGCGCCTGTAGGTGGTGAAACGGCTGTTTATTATAAGCAACTGAGCAGAATGAGCCGAGGCTTAGCTATTTGCACAGACGTGGCTATGTTAATGCTTGGCGGTGAGCTTAAACGAAAAGAAATGATATCGGCACGTTTGGGTGATGTATTAAGTCATTTGTACTTAGCATCAACTGTTTTAAAACGTTATGAAGACGAAGGGCGCCAACAAGCTGATTTACCATTTGTAAAATATGCTATTGAGAACTCATTATTTGAAATTGGCCAAGCGTTTAATGGCTTCTTTAAAAACTTTTCAAATCCGGTTGTTAATTTTACCCTTAAACGTATCGTATTCCCGCTTGGAAATCATTACCACAGACCAAGTGATGAAATTGCACAAAGTATTTGTGAGCGTATGACTCAACCGGGTGTATTTAGAAACCGCTTAACGCATTTATGTTATGTAGATGAAAATGCAGGTACAGGGGTCATGGAAAGCGCATTTTTAGCTATGCATGATATGCAAGCGCAGTTTAAAGATCTAAAACAATGGCAGCGTAAGGGCAGTGTGCCTGCAACGCTTGATATTGAAGGTGCTATAAATTATGCGCTTGAAAATAAGTTGTTAGAGCAAACGGATGCTGATGCAATGCATCACGCTAATAAGTTACGAAAGAAAGCCATTGCAGTTGATAATTTTCAACCAGGGGAGCTGTAGCGCAGTATTTTAAATACTAACTAAAGCGAAAAAGGCCTTACAAATGTAAGGCCTTTTTATGTTTAATTCATTTATTTTAACGAGCGTAAGGGTCGGCAACTATTTTATCTATGTACCATTTGCCTTTTTTACGAAGCATTTTTACACTGCGCATTTCGTCAATTTTATCACCATTTAAATAGCCGGTAAAAATAAGGTTTATTTTGGCGTTATCACCGTATTGTTCACGGATGCTCATATTGGTCATATCAACTTCAATGGTTACTTCATCGTATTGCATATTTACTAAGTTACGGGAAAACTGTTTTGCAGTGCCGTAGGATTTCATTATGCGCGTAAGATTGGGTGTTGCCATGGTGCTGGCTTTTTGAAGGTCTTGCTGGTTATAAAGCGCATCAAAATAAGCGGTTGCTGTATCGCCAGGAGTGTCGCCAAGTGTTTTGGTATCGTCTCCACAGGCTGATAAAAATAAACAGATAACCAAACTTAATAAACTCGTGATTTTTTTCATATTAGTTATTATTAATTAGTTTTTTAAAGTGTGTGGTTTATCTAGGAAGATGTAAAGGTATGGGGGGCAATAAATAGAAAATTGGATAATAAATAATAAAAAAGGATGCCTAAAGCATCCTTTTAAAAATCTTAAAATTACTTATTGTACTAGCTCTTGCTCACTAAATTCTTCATCAAACATTGGGCTTGATAAGTAACGCTCAGTTGCACTAGGTAGGATAACAACAATATTTTTATCTGCGTTTTCAGGTTTTTCAGCAATTCGCTTAGCTGCAACAACCGCAGCACCTGACGAAATACCGACTAAAATACCTTCTTTTTTCATTAACTGATGCGCCATTGCAATTGCGTCTTCGTTAGATACAAGCTCGGCACCATCAATTAAGTCCATATCTAAGTTGCCAGGGATAAAGCCTGCACCAATACCTTGGATTTTATGAGGGCCAGGTTTAATTTCTTCACCGGCAAGCGTTTGGCTAATAACAGGAGAGTTAGTTGGCTCAACAGCAATAGACTTAACGTTTAAACCTTTTTCTGTTTTAAGGTAGCGGCTAACACCTGTAATAGTACCACCAGTACCTACACCTGCTACAAAAAAGTCTACTTTGCCGTCAAGTGCATCGTAAATTTCTGGGCCTGTTGTTTCAAAGTGAATTTTAGGATTTGCAGGGTTTTCGAATTGTTGTAATAAAATATACTTATCAGGTGCTGTTGCTTGAATTTCTTTTGCTTTTTCAATTGCGCCATTCATACCTTTAGCACCGTCGGTAAGTACTAGATTTGCACCTAATGCTTTTAATAGCTTGCGACGTTCTAGGCTCATGGTGTTTGGCATAGTAAGCGTTAACTTGTAACCACGTGCAGCTGCAACAAATGCAAGTGCAATACCAGTGTTACCTGATGTTGGCTCTATAAGTTCTTTACCTTCAACAAGCTGACCTGACTTTTCAGCTTCCCAAATCATTGATGCACCAATACGGCATTTGATACTAAAGCTTGGATTACGAGATTCAACTTTAGCGTATACATTCCCACCCGTAACACGGTTAAGTTTTACTAGCGGCGTATTACCAATAGTTAGTGAGTTATCTTCAAAAATAGTAGACATAATGTTCCTTTGGATACAATCTGATCAACGTGCTAATAGCCTTTGCTACTAACTATACATACACACTTTACTGTGAGTTTAAAAAAACTAAAGTAAAGTTTGGCTATAACATATATTTATTGGGCTTATAACCAGTCGAAATAAAAATCAATTATTAACGGTGCTTTAGTTATTGTAGGTGCGGGCTTAATTTGAGATTTAAAGAGTAAAAACTCGTTTAGTCAAAAAATGTTCAAAAGAGCTCTAGATTAAGCTGTATTTGTTCGTTATTTGCGCACATGAATGTAACTTGAATAGTTTTATCACACAATGCGTCTAAAACATGATAAAAACACGTATCTAAATTCAATTAAGCAATCACAATGAAGTTAATCTTAAAATTAATTGCCGGTATTGTGGCCGGTATCTTAGTCGGACTATATGTACCTATAACTGGTGTTGAACTTTTATTTACAGTAAAAGAGCTGATTGGTCAAATTATCTCCTTTACCATCCCTCTTATCATTTTATTTTTTATTGCATCGGGTATTGCTGGCCTACCAAAAGGGTCTGGTCACTTACTTGGTAAAACAGTAGGGTTTGCTTACAGCTCTACCATTATTGCAGGTACGCTTGCATTTTTATTAGTAAGTGCTGTTATACCTTTTTTAAGTGGTGGCATTACATTTGAAGCAGAAGTTGCTACTGAAATAGGTAGTTTTATTGATTTAGAAATTCCACCTCTGATGGGTGTAATGACCGCATTAGTGACTGCTTTTGTATTTGGTATAGGCATGAGCCAACTAGAACTTGATACGCTTAAAAAGGTGTCTGATCAGGGTCGTGATGTAGTGGACGGGTTATTATCGAAAGTAATTATTCCAGCTTTACCATTTTACATTGCTGGCGTATTTGCCGAAATGACGGTGGCAGGCACTGTGGTAGATACGTTGCAAACATTTGGTGTAGTACTAATTGCAGCGCTTGTTATGCATTGGTTATGGTTAAGCGTTTTATATATAGCGACAGGTATATTGTTAAAACGTAATCCAATCGAATTAGTTAAAAATATGCTACCAGCTTACTTTACAGCGTTAGGTACTATGTCAAGTGCAGCAACGATTCCAGTATCGCTTCAATCAAGTAAAGCAAATAACGTTAAAGAAGATGTAGCTAACTTTACAGTGCCACTTTGCGCGACTATTCACTTATCTGGCTCAACTATCACTATAGTAACCTGTGCAATGGCTGTTATGTTTTTATCGCCAAGCATGGAAGTTCCTTCATTAATGGGTATGCTACCGTTTATTATGATGTTAGGTGTAGTAATGATCGCAGCACCGGGTGCTCCAGGTGGTGCAGTCATGTCGGCGCTTGGTTTATTAACAAGTATGCTTGGGTTTAATGAAGGTGCTGTTGCATTAATGATTGCACTTTATTTAGCACAAGATAGCTTTGGTACTGCGTGTAATGTAACGGGTGATGGTATCATTGCGTTATGGGTTGACAGATTTAGCGAAAAATCGTCATCTTAAACTATTAGAGCGAGGCAATAATATTAATTATTGTTTCGCTTTATGTATGTTACTGTGGCAAATTAATTTAATTAAATTGCATGTTGTTAGGTAAGTGAGGATGTTCCATTGATTAATGTACTTTTAGTTGATGACCATGAACTTGTACGAACAGGAATCAAGCGTATTCTTGATGACGTACGAGGGTTTAAAGTAATTGGCGAAGCTAAAACTGGCGAAGAGGCTGTACAGTTTTGTCGTCAGCATGCGCCAAACATAGTATTAATGGATATGAATATGCCAGGCATGGGCGGATTAGAAGCGACTAAAAAGATTTGTCGTTACTGCCCAGATGTAAAAATTATTGTGCTTACTGTTAATTGTGAAGACCCGTTTCCGAGCAAGGTAATGCAAATTGGTGCACATGGCTTTTTAACTAAAGGTGCAGGCTCTGACGAAATGGTTCGTGCCATTCGTTGTGTTCATGCTGGTCAGCGTTACATTGCACCTGAAATTGCACAGCAGATAGCGCTTGCACAAGTGACAGGCCGCACAGATGAAAACCCTTTTCAGAGTTTATCTGAGCGCGAACTGCAAATTATGCTTATGATCACCAAAGGTGAAAAAGCACAAAATATAGCTGAACGCTTAAATCTAAGCTCTAAAACAGTAAATAGCTATCGTTACCGTATGTTTGAAAAGTTAAATGTAGGTGGTGATGTTGAGCTTACCCATTTAGCTATTCGTCATAAAATGATTGATATAGACGTTTCGTACTAACTATAATTTATGTCTGAATTCGATCACGTACATTTTCTCAAAACGCTATCAAGTGAGCCGGGCGTATACCGCATGCTTGATAGTGACAACCAAGTTATTTATGTTGGTAAAGCAAAGCATCTAAAAAAGCGTGTGAGCAGTTACTTTAGAAGTAACATTACCGATAGCAAAACACGCGTTTTAGTGAGTAATATTTGTAACATTGAAGTCACCCTCACCAATACTGAAACCGAAGCGCTGCTGCTTGAAAATAATCTAATAAAAAAATATCAGCCTCGGTACAACATATTATTACGCGACGATAAGTCGTACCCCTATATTTTACTAACTAGCCATAAACACCCTCGTTTAGCATTTCATCGTGGCAGTCGTAAAATTAAAGGTGAGTACTTTGGGCCTTTCCCAAGCGCAGGAGCGGTATCTGAAAGCTTGCGCTTAATGCAAAAAATATTTCCTGTTCGTCAATGTGAAGATGCTTATTACCGCGCAAGAAGTCGCCCGTGTCTGCAATATCAACTTAAACGTTGCTCAGCTCCATGTGTAAATAAAGTAACTGATGATGATTACAGTGAGCAAGTTGACTATGTTCGTAAATTTTTAACGGGTAAATCTCACGAAGTTATTGCTGATTTAATAAAAAAAATGGAAGCAGCCAGCCTGCAATTAAACTTTGAATTAGCGGCAAAAGTTCGCGACCAAATAATGCTACTTCGTAAAATGCAGGAGCAACAGTCTATTTCTGGTAACTTTGCAGAAATGGATGTTGTCGGTTTTGCGCATTTAAACGGGTTAAACGGCATTCATTTATTAATGATCCGCGATCATAAAGTACTGGGTAGTAAAACCTATTTTCCAAAAGTACCTAAAGATTCGAGTGAGCAAGAAATATTGACTTCATTTTTAGGACAGTACTATTTAGCGCCAGGAGCAACAGGGCGTATTGCAAAAGAAATCATATTACCGTTTGAAATAGAAGAGAGCGGGGCACTCGGCGAAGCGCTTACACAAATAAGTGAGCGCAAAGTAATCCTTAAAGTGGTTACTCGTGGTGAGCGTGCGCAATACTTACAACTGGCCAATAAAAATGCATTAAACAGTATTGCGGTTAAACAAAGTACCCAAGACTCTATTAATAAACGTTATGCACAATTAAAAGCAACACTGCGACTTGACGATATTACCCGAATGGAGTGTTTTGATATAAGCCACACCATGGGGGAGAACACCGTTGCAAGTTGTGTTGTATTTGACTCACAAGGCCCAAATACAAAAGAATATAGGCGCTACAACGTAACAGGTATTACAGGTGGCGATGATTATGCTGCAATGGAATTTGCACTTAATAAACGCTATAACAAGTTAGTAGACGAAGACAAAATTCCAGACGTTATCTTTATTGATGGCGGTAAGGGGCAGTTAGGACGCGCTGAACAGTACTTCTCTAATTGGCCGCACACTAAAATGCCTTTATTAGTCGGTGTTGCAAAAGGAACGAGTCGTAAACCCGGTCTTGAAACACTATTGATTGACGGTGGACGCAAAACCATTCCGATGGATTCAGATGCGCCTGCGCTTCATTTGATTCAGCATATACGTGATGAGTCTCACCGTTTTGCTATTGCAGGGCATCGTAATAAACGACAAAAACAACGTACACAATCACTACTAGAAGAAATAAATGGAGTAGGTTCTAAGCGTCGCCAAACATTATTAAAATATTTAGGGGGCATGCAGGGTGTAAAAGCTGCTAATATAGAACAGTTAAAGAAAGTTCCTGGGATCAGCCCTGACATGGCTGAGAAGATATTTAACCATTTGCATGACAAGGGCTAGCCCTACATGCGAATATAGCAAAAAGACATATCCAAGTAGTTATGTGGAATATTCCAAACACACTCACAACATTTAGACTTTTTCTTATCCCCGTTTTTTTGGTGATATTTTATTTGCCTTATAGCTGGGCTTTTTTTGCTGCCGCCTTTATTTTTTGGCTTGCATCGATCACCGATATATTAGACGGTTATTTGGCAAGAAAGCTTGAGCAATCAACTCCTTTTGGTGCTTTTTTAGATCCTGTTGCTGACAAAGTAATGGTATGTGCTGCACTTGTAGCGTTATCTGATCAGTACCAGTCAATGTATATGACAATACCTGCTCTTATTATAATAAGCCGTGAAATTATTATATCTGCACTTCGTGAATGGATGGCAGAGCAGGGTAAGCGTGGTAATGTAGCTGTATCAAATATGGGTAAAATAAAGACGGCTGCACAAATGTTAGCCATTATCGGTTTGATTTGGCAATATGATACGTGGATGAACTATTTAAGTTTTGGACTACTGTACATTGCGACCTTTTTAACCTTGAGTTCTATGATGCAATATTTACGTGCAGCATGGGGCGAATTGACTAAAAATTAACTCTAAATGTATAATAACGCACCGTTTTAGATAAAAAACAAGCAAACAGTTCAAAACTAGCATTTTTTGTATTGACGCGTTTAATAATCTCTGTAGAATGCGTCCGTGTTGAGAGGGCATAGCCCCCGAGATAAACAAAACGGTAATTAATCAGTTACCTGAATGTTCACATAAATCATCATGTGCTAATTCAAATAACTGATAAATAAAATGCGGTACTAGCTCAGTTGGTAGAGCGCGACCTTGCCAAGGTCGAGGTCACGAGTTCGAGCCTCGTGTACCGCTCCAAGTTTATCTCAAGGTTATTACTCCATTATTGGGGCGGAATGGCAGAGTGGCCATGCACCGGATTGCAAATCCGTTTACCTCGGTTCGACTCCGGGTTCCGCCTCCATTTCAACACTCCACACGCTTTAATTAGCAAACTCGATGCCCGAGTGGTGGAATTGGTAGACACAAGGGATTTAAAATCCCTCGACTAACAAGTCGTGCCGGTTCAAGTCCGGCCTCGGGCACCACTTTGTGGTTTAATTACATTACCAAGTGTAATTTGTAAAATGGTTAATTTAGAATTAATATGATGCGGTACTAGCTCAGTTGGTAGAGCGCGACCTTGCCAAGGTCGAGGTCACGAGTTCGAGCCTCGTGTACCGCTCCATATTAGTTTTATCCACTTGCTTTTAATAGCAAACTCGATGCCCGAGTGGTGGAATTGGTAGACACAAGGGATTTAAAATCCCTCGACTAACAAGTCGTGCCGGTTCAAGTCCGGCCTCGGGCACCACTTTAAATTATTTTACCAAGATGATTTGAAGTTGATAAAACAGTATTTTGCGGTACTAGCTCAGTTGGTAGAGCGCGACCTTGCCAAGGTCGAGGTCACGAGTTCGAGCCTCGTGTACCGCTCCAAATTATTTGGATACATTTAGGCGGAATGGCAGAGTGGCCATGCACCGGATTGCAAATCCGTTTACCTCGGTTCGACTCCGGGTTCCGCCTCCATATAATTTACTCCACACGCTTTAATTAGCAAACTCGATGCCCGAGTGGTGGAATTGGTAGACACAAGGGATTTAAAATCCCTCGACTAACAAGTCGTGCCGGTTCAAGTCCGGCCTCGGGCACCATCTCTTTATTAAGCGCTCTGCTTAAAAAATCTAATAAATCTTCTAATATCTATAAAATATCCAGTAAAAATCCTGATTTATCATTTTTATGTTTTCTATGATTTATATTATCTTGATATGCACTATTTTATGCATGGTCTACCCAATAATAGCGTTGTGTGATAGTTCATTAAGAGTTTGTATATCTATCGTATTAAAGATATATATGAGTAAGCATAATGTAATATTTCCAAACCCAATCCTATAGCGCCTCAAATAAACCAGCCATGCAATCCTTAGCGACACACAGTACTTAATGCTAATGAATACACTTTGAACTGAACTAAGCGTCATAGACTTATGATACCAACCAGTAAAGTAGGCCATTAGCTTTAAAAAATTCAAAACAGTAAAGCAATCTACACCTCGAGAGCAAATAACCTTGAAAGCAAAGTTCAAACACCTATGTGCTGGTAGCATAAAGTAATACCAATCTGCTTATATATGGGGTCTATTTAAGGTTAAGGAAATTACGCTAGATTTAGGCAAAAATTTTTGTATCTAGTGTTCTAAATAAAAATTTTTAACGACGTTATAGTGCAATTTAATTCGTTAAATTGCTCAGAGATTTATGCAGGTTGGTATAGTTGTCGAATTGGTTGGTAACACATGCTCATTGGAAGTTAAAAATCGCGGGTAAGAGTAAGTCTAGAGTTATGGTGAGAACTTCAAATAGGTAAACAATAAAGTGCTTATACATAATGCAGAGCTATGGGCATTAAACATCTGTTTTTGTAGGTTGTCTTATCTAGGCTGATAATCAGATAATGTCTATACAGTTCTTATCGTCCGTAACAGCTTTTACTAATAAATGATCGAGTGCTATGTGCCAGGACTTTTTATTTTTAGAACTAAAAAAGCGAGCCGTAGCTCGCTGTTTATTGTTTATTTCCAGGCCTCGGGATCGACCTCTTTAGCAAGTTTAGGATGCTTACTTTTGTCAAAGGTGGGTATTAAGCCCTTTTTGCGTTGTTCGTTGTAATCTTTAGAGAGCCATACAACAACACCTGAAAGCATAAATAGCGCTATAACGTTTACAATGGCCATTAAACCCATTGATATATCTGCCAGCGTCCAAATTAAACCAAGCTCACCAACAGCACCAAACATCACCATACCTAAAACAACAAGTCTAAAGATAAACATACCTTTATTAGAGTTGTGCTCTAAAAACATTAAATTTGTTTCAGCGTAAGAGTAATTAGCCACAATAGAAGTAAAAGCAAAAAACAATATAGCAATGGCAATAAAGTAAGTACCCCAGTCGCCGACATGTTCTTGTAATGCTGCTTGTGTAAGTTCAATCCCCATAACACCAGATTCAGGTACTAATTGCTGCGATAGTAAAATAAGAGAAGCAGTCGCTGTACAAATAACAATAGTATCAATAAATACACCTAGCATTTGCACATAACCTTGTGATGCTGGATGAGGAGGGTAAGGTGTCGCAGTGGCTGCAGCATTAGCTGCACTACCCATACCAGCTTCGTTTGAGAATAAGCCACGCTTTATACCTTGGATCATAGCTTGTGTAACACCATAACCAATTGCACCTGCACCAGCTTGTTCAATACCAAAAGCACTTTTTATTATAAGTACAATTACATCAGGTAATGCAGTAAAGTTAATAGCGCATACATAAAGAGCCACTAACAAGTAAGCTAATGCCATAAATGGGACAACCATTTCAGCAAAACGAGAAATCGTTTTCAAACCACCAAAAATAATAATACCAGAGCCAATAACCAAGCAAATGCCTACTATATACTTAGGTACATCAAACGCTACTTCAAATGCTGCAGCAATAGAGTTTGACTGTACGGCGTTAAATACCAAACCAAAGGCTAAAATTAAGCATAACGAGAATAAAGTCCCCATCCAGCGTTTACCTAAACCGTTTTGCATATAATAAGCAGGGCCACCTCTAAAATTGCCTTCAGCATCTTTTGTTTTATAAGCCTGAGCCAAAGTACTTTCAGCAAAGCTTGTAGCCATACCTATTAATGCAATAAGCCACATCCAAAAAATAGCACCTGGCCCACCTAGGTATAAGGCAACAGCAACACCAGCCATATTACCTGTACCAACGCGTGCAGCTAACGAAGTACAAAAAGCCTGAAAGGATGAAATTTCGTTATCGGCACATTTACGAGAGCCAAACATAACTTTGAACATATGTGGAAATTGCACAAACTGAATAAAGCCTAGTCGAAAAGTAAAAAAGAGGCCTGCTGCTATTAATAAGTAGACGAGAACTTGGCCCCATAGAAGGGCACTTATACTGTTTATTATGTCTGTCATGGATACTGCCTAAATACATGAGTTAAAAAAAGTGACCGCAACTTATCACATCAGGATAAAAGTGTTTAGTTTTAAAGTTCAAAAACAGAGTTATCAACAGGGTTTTGTGGGTAACTTGTGCTTATCGTGTGTGCTTGCTTGGGGCTTAATTTTAATTACTATTTAATGAAAATAACGCTTGCGTAAAATCCGCCGCTCCCTATAATGCGACCCCACTGAGACGGGAAACGCTGAAGCATAGCGAGGCACGAAATACTCAGAGAGTTAAATAAAACTTCGGTTTTAAATTGTCGAAAGAAAGTTTAAAACTAAGTA
>NZ_PJAV01000072.1:0-15611 GCF_002836695.1 Pseudoalteromonas sp. 78C3 | reverse complement strand
GCGAGGTTTTCCTCGTGCAGTCAAGCCAAGACCACAGCGGTACGCTAGAAATAAAAAAGCCGCTCACCTTAAGTGAACGGCATTAGCTAATTAGCTCCTTTTTTTTGTGTAACGACTTTTTATTAACTAATCATTAATCAGCTTCGTTTTCGTCTTGGTTGTGTATTTCTAAACCTGAAGACATCGCACTTTCTCGGGTGCTTTTTGCTGAATCGTTACGTAGCTTATCAATACGATTTAAATAGTTTTGATCAATATCGCCAGTAATATATTGGCCATCAAATACTGAAGTTTCAAACTTAGTAATTTCAGGATTTTCTTGGCTAACCGCAGCAATTAAATCTTTTAACGATTGAAAGATTAAACCGTCAGAACCAATACTTGCATTAATATCTTCTACTTCACGTCCGTGAGCAATAAGCTCAGCGGCTGAAGGCATATCAATACCGTACACATTAGGGAAGCGTATTTCAGGTGCCGCTGATGCAAAGTAAACGTTTTTAGCGCCAGACTCTCGGGCCATTTCAACAATTTGTGCTGATGTTGTACCACGAACAATTGAGTCATCAACTAATAATACGTTTTTACCTTTAAACTCGCGATCAATTGCGTTTAGCTTTTGACGCACTGATTTTTTACGCATCTCTTGGCCGGGCATGATAAATGTACGACCAATATAACGGTTTTTAACAAAACCTTGGCGATACGGTAAATCAAGTACACGTGCGATTTCCAGTGCTACATCACATGAAGTTTCTGGGATTGGGATAACTACATCAATATCTTTGTCAGCCCATTCACGTGCAATTTTTTCGCCTAGTTTAGTCCCCATGTTTACGCGTGTTGCGTACACAGACATACGGTCTATTGTTGAGTCAGGTCGAGCAAAATAAACAAATTCAAAAATACACGGCGAGTAAGATGCCTTATCAGCACAACTAAGTGAATGGAATTCACCTTCTTCTGTAACATATATAGCTTCACCAGGGGCAACATCACGTACAAACTCAAAACCGTCCGGTTTCAACGCAACGCTTTCTGAGGCAAACATGTACTCAGTACCTTTTTCGGTTTCGCGTTTACCAAATACAAGTGGGCGAATACCATTAGGGTCGCGAAAAGCAACAATGCCGTGGCCGATAATCATAGCAATAGTTGCATAACCACCGCTTACTTTATTGTTTACTTCGGTTACCGCAGTAAAAATATCTTCAGGGTCTAAATGCAACTTATCAGATTTGCTTAATTCATGTGCCATGATATTAAGTAAAATTTCAGAGTCTGATGTTGTATTAACGTGACGACGTGCTTCTGAGAATAACTGCTCTTTTAAAGCTTCTGCATTAGTAAGGTTGCCATTATGGGCAAGTGCTATACCAAACGGTGAGTTAACATAAAAAGGCTGTGCTTCAGATGAGCTTGAAGATCCTGCTGTAGGATAGCGCACATGGCCAAGACCAATTGTACCTTGTAGTCGTTTCATATGACGTGTGTGAAAGGCATCTTTCACTAAGCCATTTGCTTTGCGCAAGCTAAACGTATTATTCTCAATGGTAATGATACCCGCGGCATCTTGACCACGGTGCTGCAAAACAGTTAAGCCATCATAAATCGCCTGATTCACAGGGGATGTTCCGACTATTCCAACGATACCACACATGTAATTTATCCTCGCCGATTAACGGTTTACTGAATTTAAAAAGCTCGAGTTGTTTTCTAGGTACGAAAAGAACCATTCAACAACAAAGCCAAATTCTGGAATCAAAATAGAATTGCCCCACCAGTGCGTATTGGGTGCACCAGTAAAAGCATCAAGAAAGAAGAGTAACGCGCTCACGACCAACACGCCTCGTAGAGCACCAAACACTATGCCAAAGACACGGTCGGTACCCGATAAACCAGTACGATGTACAAGCTCACCTAAAATATAGTTTAGTAAACCGCCTAACAGTAGCGTCGCAAAGAATAATATGGCTATGGCCGCAGCATTTCTTAAAAGGGGTTCAGAAATGGTTGTTAGGAAGGAAGCTAAATATTGGTAAAATAAGCTAGAGATGATAAAGGCGCCAGCCCATACCGCTAATGACATTGCTTCTTTTACAAAGCCGCGTATTAAACCGATGATGGTAGACAATGCAATGATGCCAATAATGGCGTAATCAACCCAGATCATAAGAACCAATTAGTCGCTAATTTGGGGCGCATTCTATACCCAAACATCGTTAGTATGCAAGTTTAAACGGGAGATTACTGGGTTGTAGTCAATACAAAAAATTAACATTATAGAATGGGTATTGTGAGATAAAGATAATGATAATGATAATGATAAAAACAAATATAAATAAATAAAAAAAGGCTTGTGATACAAGCCTTTTTTTAATTATTTTGTTACTTCGTATTGCGTAACTTTACCATTTAATTTAGTAAGCTCTTTCAGCTGGGGAAGCTGCTTTTGTAATTCATTTTTATCAAGCGAAGGACCAACAAATACCTTTGTTAACGTCCCATTTGGGGTTTTAATCGGTTTAGTAAACGTTTTAAACCCTTCAACTTTTAATTTAGCCTGTAATGCTTTTACATTTGCAACATGTGAAAAACTACCTAATTGAATAACGTAAGCCATACTTGTTAGGTTTTCATCACTTTTACGAGGCGCAATAGGTTTTGGTTTAGCCTGAACCGGTGCCTTAGTGATCGGTGTAGCTTTGGGTTCAATAGTCGCTTCAATAACTTTATTCTCTACAGCGTAGTCACTCTCATCCATAGCGTTTTGCTGCTCAAAAGCTTCATCGTCAGCTTGAATATCTTCAATTTCATCTTGTTTTAGTGGCTCAGCATTAGCCATGTTTTCATCAATTGACTCTTGAAGATCGATTGTTTTGAACTCAGGGCGATCAGGTATCGCTTTAAAGCCCTCTTTATAATGCACTTTTTCGCCATCGAGTATATTAGGGATAAACACAATTGCTGCGATCACTACTATACTTGTTCCGACTAAGCGATTAATAAAACTTGAGTTCACCGACATCCTCTCTATTTTTTAAAGTAATTAATAGCGCCGGCCACTGTAAAAAATGAACCAAATACAATCAACATAGTATCACTTTGTTGTTTTGGTAAAATTACACTCAGTGCCTGTGCCACACTATCATAGCTATTGATAGTATTATGATGAGATATACCCTGCAGCGCATTTTGTAAATTACTTGCAGTGTCGCCTCGCGGACCACTTAAGCTCGCTAATGACCACTCATCGACCAAGTGACTTACTTCTTTAAGTACACCCACTTTATCTTTATCAGCAAGCATAGCGGCTAATGCATGAATTTTAAAGCCTTTATCTTTATAGCTTGATAACTTATTGGCTAAATAACGCGCCGACTCAGGGTTATGTGCTACATCGGTAAAGACTAAAGGCTCAGCGCTTAACTGCTGAAACCGCCCTTCTACAACTAAATTAGCGAGGCAACTTCGTATGACTTGCTCACTAGGTAATAAGCTTAAAACACTTAGCGCAGTTAACGCAGTCGCTGCATTTTGACACGGTATTGCTGGCTTATCTATTACAAGATTATGTTCTTTATATTGCCAATTAAAGCTCTCAGCATTCTCTTTGAAAATAAAGTCACTGCCCGACAACGTCATATTGGCATTAATTTCTTTGCCGTAATCAGTCATTGTGTGAGGAATATTTAAATCCCCTATAATAGCAGGCGTATTTTCACGAAAAATACCGGCTTTATCATAAGCCACTAACTCTCGTGTATCACCTAGGTACTCTTTATGATCTAAATCGATAGTGGTGATCACGCTTGCAAAGGGAGTTACTATATTTGTAGCATCAAAGCGCCCGCCTAGACCAACCTCTAGTAATACATAATCGACCTTACAGCGTTTAAAAATTGCCAACGCACCCAAAGTACCATATTCAAAATAAGTCAGAGGAGTGTCTTTACGGCCTTGCTCAAGCTGGTGAAAAGCATCTATATGAAATTGGTCTGCCAGTTCTTCGCCATTAACTCGTACACGCTCGTTATAACGAATTAAATGAGGAGATGCGTAAGTACCCACGCTAAAACCTTGCGCTAGCAATAGCGACTCTAAGCAACGTGCAGTGGTGCCCTTACCGTTTGTACCGGCAATAAGAATAATTTTACTTGGAGTGTTTAAAAGGCCAATATTGTTGGCAACATTAGCAACTCGTTCTAGGCCCATTGCAATGTTAGCGGGGTGAACACTTTCTAAATAAAAAAGCCAATCATCAAGGCTTGATGATTGGCTAGGAATTGTTTTTGTCATAGCGTGTAATCAGTAAAGCTGAAATTTACGCTACTCTATGCTCTTGTTCCGTAGAAGGCAAGTTCATAAATTTAGCTAAAATGCGTGCAAGGGTATCGCGCATTTCACGGCGGTCAATAATCATGTCAATTGCACCATGTTCTAGCAAAAATTCACTACGCTGAAAACCTTCAGGTAATGTTTCGCGAACAGTCTGCTCAATAACACGAGGACCTGCAAAACCAATTAACGCTTTAGGTTCAGCAACGTTAATATCACCCAGCATAGCAAGTGATGCAGATACACCACCCATTGTCGGGTCGGTCATTACTGAAATAAATGGAAGACCTTTTTCCGTCATTTTTGCAAGTGCAGCACTTGTTTTAGCCATTTGCATAAGCGACATAAGCGCTTCTTGCATACGTGCTCCGCCTGATGCAGAAAAACAAATAAGCGGCATGTTATGCTCTAAACATTGATCAACAGCATCAACAAAGCGAGCGCCAACAACAGAAGCCATTGAACCACCCATAAATGAGAACTCAAATGCTACCGCTGCCACTGGAATACCTTTTAATCGGCCTTTCATAGCTACAAGTGCATCTTTTTCACCACTTGCTTTTTGCGCTGCACTGATACGGTCAGAGTACTTTTTAGAATCTTTAAACTTAAGAATGTCTTTAGGCTCATGTTGTGTACCAAGCTCTTGACGATCACCTTCATCTAAAAAGTGCTCTAGGCGCTTACGGCCACTAACACGCATGTGGTGGTCACACTTAGGACATACGTTTAATGACTTTTCTAATTCAGCTTTATATAAAATTGAATCACACGATGTACACTTAGCCCAAACACCTTCTGGGATTTCTTTACGACCTGATGATTTTGTCGTTTTAGGTAAGATTTTTTCTAGCCAACTCATTTGCAACTCTCTTAATACTGTTCTGTGTCGCGAGCCTGCTAATAGCAATTAGCAGACAAATTTTTTCAATTAAAACATGAATTACACTAACGCGGTATAAAAAACTGGTCTTAGTAGTTAAAAGTGCTCATAAAAAGTACTTATACCACATCTATATCAGGCAAAAATAAAGGGCCTAGAGGTGTTTGAGGAATATTAAATTGCTCAGGGTAGTCAACATCCACTAAATACAAACCAGCAGCCTTAGCGGTAGCACTGGCCTTTGCGCGTTCTTTACAATCGAGTAGCTCTTTTATCCATATAGGTTGTTGTTTATGTAAACCAACATCCATTAAGCTGCCTGTGATATTACGTACCATGTGATGTAAAAATGCATTCGCTTTAATATCAATAATAACGTAAGTACCTTGGCGCTGTACCGACAGATGATGAATTGTTCTTGTCGGTGTATTCGCTTGGCAATGTATCGCTCTAAAAGAGGTGAAATCGTGTTTACCTATTAAGTACTGACACGCCTCTTGCATCTTTGTTTCATCAAGATGATGATGAAAATGCGTAACACCCTCGTTTAATACCGCACCTCGTAGGGGGGAGTTATAAATAACATAGCGATAACGACGAGCTGTAGCACTAAAACGGGCATGAAAGTCATCAGCAACCGGTTGGGCAAAGCGAATAGCAATATCTTTAGGCATTAAAGTATTCATACCTAGTGTAAATGCGACCATATCGCGATCGGCTTGCGTTTCAAAGTGTATTACTTGGCCTGTACCGTGCACACCAGCATCTGTACGCCCTGCACATATAACTTCAACAGGATGATTACAAATACGCGACAACGCTTTTTCTACTTCTTGCTGTACGCTATTTACATGTGATTGACGCTGCCAACCACTATAACGTGCGCCGTTGTATTCAACTCCAAGTGCTACTCGCATAATTACCGTTTTACCTACTGTGCTAATGAACGAGGCATTTTATGCTATCTAACGATGCAATAAAAGGAGACCTGTCGTAATCAAACCAATACACATAAAAAAACCCGTATTTAGCTAAGCTAGATACGGGTTCTTATAAACATTTTAATTATTTTAGTTTAGCTTTTAAGCTAAGTGCTTCCTCTTGAACTTCTTCAGGACCTTTGTTAATGACATCCTCAATAACTTTAAGCGCAGAATCAAAATCATCAATTTCAATATAAGCACGCGCTAAATCAAGTTTAGCTGAGTAGCCACCACTTTCAGCATCAACATCCGTTGGGTTATCACCTGCAAGTAATGCATCAAACTCACTCAAACCGACATCCATATTAACGTCGGTGTAAGGTTCGTGTTCAAGTTCAGCGTCGTCACTTTCTTCTAATAATGAATCAATATCTACAAATTCGTCATTATCAAGTTGCTCAACATCACTACCTTCAACAAGTGACTCTTTTGTAGTTAATGAATCATCTGTCTCTAAGTCTTCTTTTAGCAAGCTGTCAAAGTCAACATCAAATTCACTGCTGTCATCAACACTTAAGTCTTCAGGCTCTGCTAACTCACTAAGTAATGAATCAAAATCAGTTTGCGTCAAATTCGACATAAACTCTTCATCAAGTTCGTCGTCAGAGCTAATATCAGTGCTACCCACTTCATCTAAGCTTGTTAACTGTGCTTCGCGCTCTGCATTTGTTTGCTCTTGCGATTCGTCTGATAACTCATCAGTTAGCGCTTGCTCTAAACTATCTTCGTCAAATTCAGCATCTAATTCAGAAAAATCATTTTCAATTAAAATCTCATCATCAAAATCATTTTCTAAACTATCTAAATCAGCATCTGCCATAAGTGCGTTTGCTAAATCTTGCTCAGCTTGGCTGGAAGCGACTCCCGGTGCCTCACCATCTAAATCATCCCCTTGTAATTCTTCAGGGGTAAATGGCAACTCACTTTCTAATGTTTCTTGAACTTCATCAAGGTTAAGAGGTTTGATGTCATCTTCAATACTTGGTGGTTCAACAGAATCAACCTCATTATTAATTTCTTGAAGTAAATCATCATCAAGCGACTCATCTTCAATCTCCGTTTCAGTTTCTAATTCAGAGAAGTCATTATCAATTAATAGTTCATCATCAAAATCATCTTCTAAACTATCTAAATCACCATCTGCCATAAGCGCATTTGCGAGATCTTTCTCTGTTTGACTAAGTGCTACTGCATTTTCATCACCCGATGCATCTCCTTTAAGCTCTTGCGGCTCAAACGAAGGCTCATTCTCTAATAATGATTGATCATCGTCTAATTCAAGTTCAGGATATTCATCCAACTCTTCACTTGGCGTTACAAGCTCGCTATCAAGCTGCTCTTCAATTTCAGTAAGATCTGAGTCATCGTCGCCCGCTAGAGGATCGTCACCAAGATCAACTTCTATTTCTTCAAGATCATCATCAAGCTCATCTAAAGACCAATCAGGTGTTTCTATATAGCCGTCATCAGTGGCCTGTTGTAGCTCACTTAAAAGCTCATCAACGCTCTTTAAAGTATCATCTGTATATTCTTCAAGTGCATCTTCAGGATCAAGAAGCGACTCTGATGTGTCTGAAAAATCATCAACCGTTACATCTATAAGTTCTGGCTCTTCTTCAAGCTCAGGCTCTTCAGCAAGCTCTGGCTCTTCTTCAAGCTCTGGCTCTTCTAAAGGCTCAAGTTCTTCTAAAAGCTCTGGCTCTTCTTCAAGCTCTGGCTCTTCTTCAAGCTCTGGCTCTTCTTCAAGCTCAGGCTCTTCTTCAAGTTCAGGTTCTTCTTCAAGCTCAGGCTCTTCTTCAAGCTCAGGCTCTTCTTCAAGCTCAGGCTCTTCTTCAAGCTCAGGCTCTTCTTCAAGCTCGGGCTCTTCTTCAAGCTTAGGCTCTTCTTCAAGCTCTGGCTCTTCTACAAGTTCTGGTTCTTCTTCAAGCTCTGGCTCTTCTACAAGCTCTGGTTCTTCTTCAAGCTCTGGCTCTTCTTCAAGCTCTGGCTCTTCTGTAAGTTCAGGCTCTTCATTTAATGATGAAGCAAGCGACTCAATATCATCAACATTTAATTCTTCTTGAGCATCTGCTAAATCCTCAACTGAGTCTGCTAATGCATTATCAAGTTCTGAATCTCTTACATCTGAATTTTTTAGTTCATCATCAATTAGGTTATCTATGTCGTCTAAATCAAAGTCGTTACTTTCCTCAACTAATGAATCATTTGCAGTATCAACCGCGGCCTCATCAATTAAGCTATCTATGTCGTCTAAATCAAAGTCGTCACTTTCCTCAACTAATGAATCATTTGCAGTATCAACCGCTGCCTCATCAATTAAGCTATCTATGTCGTCTAAATCAAAATCGTCACTTTCCTCAACTAATGAATCATCTGTAGTATCAACCACGGCCTCATCAATTAAGCTGTCTATGTCGTCTAAATCAAAGTCGTCACTTTCCTCAACTAATGAATCATTTGCAGTATCAACCGCAGCCTCATCAATTAAGCTATCTATGTCGTCTAAATCAAAGTCGTCACTTTCCTCAACTAATGAATCATCTGCAGTCTCAACCGCAGCCTCATCAATTAAGCTATCTATGCCGTCTAAATCAAAGTCGTCGCTTTCCTCAACTAATGAATCATCTGCAGTATCAACCGCAGCCTCATCAATTAAGCTATCTATGTCGTCTAAATCAAAGTCGTCGCTTTCTTCTAGAAGTTCATCTTCGTCGGGTAACTCTGCATCAATTGAGTCATCTACCACATCACTTTTTGGGTCATTCGCTTCATCAATTAAGCTATCTATATCGTCTAAATCAAAGTCGTCGCTTGTACCAAGTTCAGCTGAAGTGTTATTTGAGGTATCTAATTCTGTTGATGTTTGATCTAATAATTCATCTATATCAAAATTATCATCATCTGCAAGCTCCTCACTTAAAGCCGCCATTTCATCATGAGACTCTAAGCTATCATCCTCTAAAGCTTCGCTTGTTTGCGGTGCATCAAACTCAGGTAGACTATCGTCTTCATCAAACAAGCTATCTAAATCGTCATTAGTTAGAATTTCATCATTGTTTATTGAGTCATCAGATAAGTCTAAATCAATATCTTCAGCGTTTTCATCTGAAGGTTGATCAAACCCTTGCTGCATAAAAATATCGAGTTCATCATCGTCATCGGTATTTTCATCATCAAAAACAATGTCATCACTTAGTAGACTTTCAAGCTCATCCTGATCGAGTAGATTTTCACCACCTGAAAAATCATCTAGGCCGTCATCTAAATCATCATCAGGCAACATATCATTTTCGAGATTATCATCAAGTTGAACACTCAAGTCATCTAAAGGGTCGGGTACAATTGGATCGTCATTTAAACTTGGGCCTAAATCATCATCGCCAGTGTAAATTGGAGTTTGTGGTAAAAAGTCATCATCGTTTTGTGGCTCTTCTTGATTACTTGCTCGTTTGCGTAAAAACATAACAATTGCAAAAATAATCAGTAGCCCAGGAATAAACATTAATAAACCCAGCACTATCGGATTTGAAAATAATGAGCTTAAATCAAACGATTCTTTTGGTACTATCTCTTGTTTTTTTTGCTGTGCAATAATCTCGTTTTGCTTAACAATTAGTTCTTTTAATTGATTTTGAATTTCACTGTCTTGTCCTAACTGTAAGCGTAAGTTTTCGAGTTCGTTTGAAATACCTGATAATTGTTTTTTAAGATTATTATTCTCAACTAAAATTTCTTCTACATTGCTTACAGAATTTTTAAATTGTTGTTGTAACTCAACCAGCTTAGTACTTTGCTCTGTTTTTATTTCATTTAATTCTTTCTGTATCTCTTTTTTGGCATCGTCTACGTCGACTTTACGAGCTTGGGTTACTTTTGTTTGTGCTGAGGTAATTTCGCTTTGCGTAAGTGTGCCATTTTTTTTCTTTTCCCATAATGCATCATCTTGCTCTGAGCGTTGTTTTGCAAGCTGTGTATTTACACCTTTTATTTCGGCTAAAGTAGGGATTTTTAAATAGGCACCATTTTGAATATGATTAAGATTTTGTTCTAAAAATGAGTTGGGGTTTTTGTTATACAAGGCCTGCATAACTTGATAAATGCTGACGGAGTTATCTGGGCGCACTTTAGCCGCTATACGCCAAAGTGTGTCTGTTGGTTTAATTGGCCCAATAGATCGCCCTTGCGCACCATAGTCAACGCCTTTAGGCCCCTTTAATTGGGTACTGTCTTGAGAGTAAACTGGCGTTACTATCAATGCAGACGCTAATATAATAAGTGTAACTAAACCGCGCATGCTGATCCTTTAATATTTAAATATTAACAAAACACTTAAAGCTTAAGTGCATAAATATTGTTGATTATTGCTGTTATCAGCCAAATGACTGACTCGCATTTATTATTACAATCTATTTTTATTGCAAGCTCTATTCCAATTACAAACTATAAACCAGTTAAGGCTTAATATCCATCGCAACACCTTGAAAATAAATGCCTTAAAACATCTTTATAAATATTAATTTATTGAGTGTTATCAATCAGTTTTTATACTTTTAAAAATAAACGGCAAAAAATTGACAAGCTCTATAAATAAAAAGCGGCAAACAAATAATGTTTACCGCTTCGAATGTGTGTTTAGCGCTATTAACTATTACATGTAATTAGCAATAAGCTCTTCTGCAATTTGAATACTGTTAGTTGCAGCACCTTTGCGAGTGTTATCACTTACAACCCACATGTTTAATCCATGAGGATGAGAAATATCAGCACGTAATCGGCCTATATAAACAGTATCGTTACCACTAGCGTCAGACACTGCTGTAGGGTAATCACCTTCATCATCAATTAGCTCGACACCAGGCGCGTCTTTTAAAAGTTGCTTAACGTGTTCAAAGTCATAAGGCATGCGCGTTTCAATATTAATTGATTCTGAGTGACCAAAAAACACGGGAACACGTACACATGTAGGATTTACTGCAATAGTGGTATCACCCAAAATTTTATGAGTTTCATTTACCATTTTCATTTCTTCGCGTGTATAGCCATTATCCTCAAAGCTATCAATTTGAGGAATAACGTTAAATGCAATTTGCTTTGGAAATACTTTATTATCCATAGGCCGTGCATTCATCAAGTTAGCTGTTTGCTTTGCAAGTTCATCAACCGCTTCTTTACCTGCGCCCGATACAGCTTGGTAAGTAGATACGTTAATACGGTCTATTCCGTAAGCATCATAAATTGGTTTAAGTGCTAACATCATCTGAATAGTTGAACAGTTAGGGTTAGCAATAATATTACGATTCCTAAAATCAGCTAGGCTTGAAGCATTAACTTCTGGCACCACTAGTGGGATTTCAAAATCATTTCTAAAGTGCGATGTATTATCGATTACAATACAGCCGGCATCAGCAGCAATAGGAGCATATTTTTCAGATACACTACCACCAGCAGAAAACAAACCTATATGCGCTTGGCTAAAATCAAAGCCTTCAACGTCAAGTACTTCAATGGTCTCACCACGAAACTTTATGTCTTCACCTGCGCTGCGGCTGCTCGCAAGTAAAAAAAGCTGATCTACAGGAAACTTACGATCTGCTAGCGTTTCAATGATTTGACGGCCTACTAAACCAGTAGCGCCAAGTACGGCAACGTTATATTTTTGCGACATATTTCTTCCTCTATAAACGACATTAAAACAACATCGTTAGTTAAATAATTATTTAGCTATGCTAAAGCCAAGTTGACTAAGTGCTGCTAGTTGTGGGCTCTCACCTTGTAGGAATAAGGTGCTAAATTCTCGCCTTACCGGATAGTTTTTACGTAAACTATCAAAGCCCTCACCTTCTAAATGACGAAGTAAAATTCCGTCATCGCGGCGTACGTCATAAATTAAATGCACCAAACGGGCAATATCTTGCTCGCTAAGGCTTTGCGTAACAGTTGCATTTGTAATAGCAGGTATTGGTAAAAAATCATCCAACGATTTACTCACCTCTACACCTTTTAGGTCACACAATTTTTGATACAACATTTGTGTACCTCGTGCTTTCCCCTCAAGTGTATGCCCTGCGATATGCACACTGGCATAACGCACATGCTCTAGTAGTTCAGTTAGAATATTGGGCTCTTTTTCCCATACATCAAGTACTATATCTAAATCAGCCCCAGCTTCCATTACCTCAAGCAATGCTTGGTTATCAATTACGTCGCCTCGGCTTGCATTAATTAGCGTGGTTCCAGGCTTAAGTGCTTGTAATCGCTCTTTACCCATCATGTGCAGCGTTTTGTGCTCGCCACTTTTAATAAGTGGAATATGAAAAGTAACAACATCTGATTGCGCTAATAACTCATCAAGCGCTACATGCTCTTGTAATAAGCCCTGTTCGTGCTTAATCGGATCGCATAACAGTACGTCGACATTTAATGCTTTTAATTTTTGCGACAAACACGTGCCAATGTTACCCATTCCTACAATACCAATTGTTTGACCACACAATAGGCGCGCATTTTCTTGGCTTAATGCAAATAAACTACTAATTACATATTCAGCTACAGCAACGGCATTACAACCAGGTGCACTGGTAAAAGCAATATTTCTGTCATGCAGTAATTGCGTATCAATATGGTCAATGCCAATTGTGGCAGTGCCCACAAAGCTCAGCTTGTTAGCTTGTGCCAATAGTTCATGATTAACATTAGTCACTGAACGAGTAAGGAGTACATCTACATTTATTAATTGTTCAGGCGTTAATTTACGACCATCAAAACGCTCAACCTCACCAAAGTCTGCAAAGTACTGCTCAACTAAAGGCATATTTTGATCGGCAAGAATTTTCATCACTGAGTCCGTTTGGCAATTAAGTGGCGCCATTGTAACGAACAACCAAGCCTTTACACAAACTAAAAAGGCGCATTTTAGCTGATACAAATACTTAAAAGCGGTTATGTTGATTGTTTTAAATCAGCAATTTAAATTAGGGACTTAAATTATGTGGATAATAATTTTACTATTGAATATATAAAGGCCGAATCACAGCATGATTCGGCCTTTGTTATGAAAAATAAACTTCAATTACATTGAATTTTATTTACTTGATTTTAGTTTATAGCTCAAAATCTTTTTTGAATTTCAAACCAAATTCACTGCGGTCATTACTACGCATTACACCAACAAAACCTGATTGTTGTAGGCGACCAACATCGTAAACTTCGTTTAGAACGTTTTCACCATACAGTGTAACTTCCATATCACCATATGGATTAGTGTACGAAATATTAAAACCAACTAGTTCACGAGAATCAATGGTCTCACTTTGGTTGTAAACTGATTGACCTTGCATTTCACTGCGATACGAATAATTAGCATTAAACGCAAGTGTTGCGCCACTCTCTAAATCCATAAAGTAAGAAGGTGCAACCATGACAGTCCAGCGTGGCGTCAGTGCTGGTGAATCGCCTTTACCTATGCCTTGTACACCCTCAGCCACTTCTGTTATTTCAGAATCTAAATAACCAACTGCACTACGAATAGTAAAGTCATCGGTAATAGCAACGGTTGTTTCAAGCTCAATACCTTGCGCTTTAGATTGACCTGCATTTTCTACAATTGTTACAAAGCCACCACCCGCTGTTGGATCTGAAAACGGCAATGCTAAATCGGTGTAATCAGTCACAAATACCGCAAGCATCATAGATACATTTTCGTGTACTTGGCCTTTTAAGCCCATTTCGTAGTTAATCGCTTTTGTTTCGTCAAACGATACAAATTGATCTGGTCCACCAAATGGACGCGGTGGAAAACCACCTGTTTGATAGCCTTTTTGAATCTGGCCATAAACATTCATATTATTGCTAAGCTGATAAGATGCATTTACATCCCACGTAACTGCATCAAAATCTGCACTTACATATTTACGAGTTGGAAATGATGGGAATATAGCATTTGCATCTTTCTTATCTTTTGAATAACGAAGGCCACCACCAACCGTTAAATCGTCAGTTAAATCGTAGCTGGCATTTATATATGCTGCATACGAATTAGTTTCTTGGTTAATTTCAAATTCGCCGTAACCGCCAAATGATTCTGTTACACCATCATTCAACAAGCCATTAGGTGTATTAAATGGGCTGAATACAAATGGGCCTGAACGTGTAAAGCCATCTTCATTAAAAAAGTAAAGACCAGATACAAAGTCCATATTATCGAATGTTGCATTTAGCTGAACTTCAAATGAGTACTGATCAGCACCGCCCTCCTCTGGAAACTCAGACAAGTTTAAAGGTGATGCATCATCATCTAGGCCACCTTCATACTCAGATGTACGGTAGCTTGAGATAAACTTAGTGGTATAAGTATCGTTAATTGCCCAATCGGCTGAAAACGATGTGCCCCAACCTGAGTAAGAGGTAGATTCAATACCCGCAACAGTTGTGCCTAAATCATCAGGGTCTGATGGAATTAAATCTTGAGTCAATAATGGGAAGTCGCCATTAAAAACATCATTTGAGTCTAGTGGGTCTGTCAATTCAATTGTATAAGGCGATTGGCCAGATTCGTTATCAACACCATCTAAAGAAAAAGTGAATGCTAAGTCGGTATTTGCTTGCCATTTAAGTGCAACACGACCACTAAATTCTTCTTCCTCACCAATTTCTTTTTCTGGGTTTGCTAAATTAACAGCTTCGCCCACACCATCACGTGTTTTGTACGATGCACTTGCAGACATACTTACATCATCTGTTAGTGAGTTATTAAAATAAACATCACCGGCAATACGTCCACGACTTCCCAGCTTAGCTGCAGTAGTAACAATACCTTCATCACCAGGTTGCTTTGTAATTACATTTACAGCGCCACCTAATGTATTACGGCCATATAAAGTACCTTGTGGGCCGCGAAGTACTTCAACACGCTCAACATTAGGTAATGATAAGTTAGAACCCATTTGACGACCTAAGTACACACCATCAAGATACACACCCACACCCGGATCGGTAGTTATTATGTGATCTTGCAAACCTATACCGCGGATAAATACAGACGCATGCGCAGAATTGCCCACGCCATAGCGGGTAATATTTAAATTTGGAACATATTTACCAATATCTTCTAGGTTACTCATATTGGCTTTATCAATTAGGTTAGCGCCAATTGAAGTGATAGCGGTTGGAGATTCAAACAGGCTCTCTGTACGTTTACGAGCTGTGACTTCTATCTTTTCAAATGCGTCTTGTTTAGCTGTTTTTTTAGTTTCTTCGGCGTTTACAGAGGTAGTGAGTGCAGCAAAAATTGCTAGACTTAACTGTGAGAGGTTACGTAATTTCAAAATATTCTCCAAAGGATACCGTGTGATTTAGTTATGCATTTATACTTAAGAGTATAAATTTCAGGCATAAAAAAAGATGCGTAA
>NZ_PJAV01000071.1:0-16211 GCF_002836695.1 Pseudoalteromonas sp. 78C3 | reverse complement strand
AATAATCATTGGTAATATTTACTTGTAAACCAGGAGTGGTTTTTTTTACATTTAAGTTATTACCAATTACACATAAAAACACAAGTTAAAACCTGTTTACAGGCGGTGATCTAGGCTCAAGTGAAATACTCATTTATAGCCATGTAGTAAGATTTTTTCATGTACAGGTTTGGAGAAATAAAGATAATGATTAACCAAAAATCCCTATTTATGCTTGCAGCAATGACTGCTAGCTCAAGTTTTGTACAAGCGGCAACTGTTAATAATGCTGGATTTGAAGATGGTTGGAATAACTGGAATGAAACAGAACCAGCGGCTATTTCAGGTAGTGCTTACAAGGGCTCTAAATCATTAAAAATTCAAGGTAGCCCAGGGCGTGTTTACCAGAATGTAGATGTAGATCGCAATACTCAGTACACGTTAAGTGCGTACGTACTTGGCAAGGGACAAATCGGCATTAACGATCTTAATGGTTTGTTTAAAAGTGAGAAATTTAACGTTTCTTCGTGGACAAAAGTATCTAAAACTTTCACCACAGCTAATACAGGTTCGCTACAAGTATTTGCTAAGCATGATAAGAGCTCAAGCGATGTTCGTTTTGATGACTTTTCGTTAACTAAGGGGAGTTCTTCTGGCGGCGGAGACACAGGTGGTGGTGATACTGGCGGTGGCGACACTGGTAGTGGCTCAGGTATAGCAAGCAACATCACCAACGGTAGTATTTTTGACCTTGAAGGTAACGATCCTCATCCATTAGTAAATAGCGACACTTTAGAGTTTGTTCCTCTAGAAGCGCGTCATATCACTCCAAACGGGAATGGCTGGCGTCATGAATATAAAGTAAAAGAAAGTGCACGTGTTGCAATGACCGAAACCTATGAGGTTTTTGAAGCAACTGTAAAAGTTGAAATGTCAGATGGTGGTAAAACGATTATTTCTCAGCACCACGCTAGCGATACGGGTACGATTTCAAAAGTATATGTTTCAGATACTGATGAATCCGGTTTTGATGATAGCGTAGCAGATAACGGGATTTTTGACGTTTATGTTCGCCTGCGTAACACCAGTGGTAAAGAAGAAAAGCATGCACTAGGTACTATCAGAAGTGGTGGTTCATTCAATCTAAAAGTAGTTAATAATTACGGTGATGTAGATGTGACTGCATTAGGTACTACCTTTGGTATTCCGGTAGAAGATGATTCAGAATCTTACTTTAAGTTTGGTAATTATTTACAATCACAAGACCCATATACACTAGATGAGTGTGGCGAGTCAGGAAACTCAGATTCATTTAAAGAGTGCTTTAAAGATTTAGGAATTACAAAAGCTAAAGTAACAATGACTGACGTTAGTTATACGCGTAAAACTAACTAATTATTTAGTAGTTTAGAAAGCCACTCAGTTTAAAACTGAGTGGCTTTTTTAATGCTTTTTTAATGCTTTTTAAATGTATAAACTTAATTTATAACCATTTTTTATTTTTAAAATACACACCAATACCGCCAGTAAGTACAATCAAAAATATAACAAACGCACTAAATGCATAGGGGCTCTCGGTACCCGGAATACCTCCTACGTTTACGCCTAACAGGCCGGTTAAAAAGCCTAAAGGTAAAAACAATGCAGCCACAACCGACATTACATACATACGCTGATTTAATTGCTCAGACACTTGGTTAGTGATTGTTTGCTGAATGATTTGCGCACGTTCAATAGAGCTATCAAGCTCCTCTAAATAACGAATAAGTAAGTTTGTTGTTTCGTTTAATTTTGCTTTATCGTCATCTAACAGCCACGGGTAGTGATTATTTACCATTGAGCTAAGGGCTTCTTTTTGCGGTTTTAAATAACGCTTTAAGGCAATTGTTTGACGGCGCAACTGTGATAAACCTTGGTTATCAAACTTTTTACTTGGTTCATCTATTTCTTCTTCAAACTCGTCGAGTGTTTCATCTAGTGAGTCAATAACGCTTTGCATACGTGAGGTTAATTTTTGTGTAATAGAGCACACTAATTCAGAAATATTGCATGGGCCTTTATTTTCATTTAAACAGGCGAGCGTATCTTGCACCGATAATAAACGACGTTTGCGGGTAGTAATAAGAATGTCTTCGCTAATAAATAAACGAATTGAAACCATGTCTTCAGGGCTTTGTGCTGGATTTAAATTTACACCACGTAAAAATAACATATGTCCGTTAGTCGTTGATGTAATTCGCGGGCGTGTTTCATCAGCAATTAAGGACTCTAATTCGTAATCGTTTAAATGAGGCTGTGCCTTGAGCCACTCAACAGCCTCGCTTTGGCTATAGTCCATGTGCACCCAAAGTTTTCCGTGGCTTGGTTGCCAGCTATTTAGCTCATTAGTGCTTTCAATAGGGCGAGCGCCGCCTTGTCCATCAAGTACAAGTGCATGTAGTAAACCATTAATCATAATTATTTCTCATAATAGTGTATTTTTAATACCGTTAACTATAGTGTATCTACTTAAGTATTTTAAACTTACCTTTATTTTTAATAAGTTAAGCTTAAATAGCAAAATATATGCAGAGCCTTTGGGCTGAGTAAAGTGGCATAAAGTACTATTCAGCAAGGCGTGCATTGTGTGACCAGTTGTTTAAAAAGATCAATTTAATTTACTAATCGACTAGATAAATTTATTTCGTTGGTGTTTTTTTACCTGTAGCGTATAAGTCACTTTTTTATTAAGGGCACATTTATGACAGCAAAGATCACAGTTGGTTGGCGTGAGTGGTTAAGTTTACCTGGGCTTGGTATTAACGAGATAAAAGCAAAAATTGATACTGGCGCTCGCACTTCATGTATTCATGCAATTAACATTGAAGAATACGAAGTTGACTCAGAAAAATGGGTTAAATTTACGGCCCAGCCACTGCAAGATGATGAGCAAACACAAGTCACTTGCAATGCAAAAGTTAAAAAAATGAAGTACGTAACCAGCTCAAGTGGGCAAAAAGAGTTACGTTACTTTATAGAAACTACATTGCATGCAGGCGAGCATAGCTGGCCTATCGAGCTTACTTTAACAAGCCGTGCAACAATGAAGTTTAGAATGTTATTAGGGCGTACAGCCATGGAAAATCGTATAGTCGTTGACCCGGCTTTATCTCAACTATTAGGTCGTAAGGTTTAACTATGAAAATCGGTATTTTATCTCGCAACAGAAAATTATATTCAACACGTCGCTTAATTGAGGCGGCAGAGGCACGCGGTCACGAAGTTAAAGTGATTGATGCATTGCGCTGTTATATGAATATCAACTCTGAGCAACCAGAAATTCACTATCGCGGTGAAAACTTAAAAGAATTTGACGCAATCGTCCCGCGTATTGGTGCATCGGTTACATTTTATGGCTGTTCGGTACTTCGTCAGTTTGAAATGATGGGTGTTTACCCTGTAAACGAATCAGTCGCTATTTCTCGTTCGCGCGATAAATTACGCTCACTTCAGTTACTTTCGCGCAAAGGCGTTGGTATGCCAGTAACAGGTTTTGCTAGCAAACCAGATGATGTAAAAGACTTACTAGAAATGGTAGGCGGTGCACCTGTTGTAATTAAATTACTTGAAGGCACACAAGGCATTGGTGTTGTACTTGCTGAAACACGCAAAGCGGCAGAAAGTGTTATTGAAGCATTTATGGGCTTAAAAGCTAATATTATGGTTCAGGAATACATTAAAGAAGCGGGTGGTGCCGATATACGTTGTTTCGTATTAGGCGATAAAGTAATAGCAGCTATGAAGCGCCAAGCACAAGAAGGTGAGTTCCGCTCTAACCTTCACCGTGGTGGTAGTGCTACATTAGTTCGTATTACTCCAGAGGAGCGTAAAACGGCAGTAGCGGCGGCTAAATCAATGGGCTTGAACGTAGCGGGAGTTGATTTACTTCGCTCATCTCGTGGACCACTTGTGATGGAAGTAAACTCATCACCAGGTTTAGAGGGCATTGAAATAGCAACAGGTAAAGACATTGCAGGCATGGTGATTGATTTCATCGAAAAAAATGCCTCAAGTAAAGGAACAGCAACACGTGGCAAAGGTTAAAATTAACCGTCCTTTTACCTTATTAGGAGAGAGTGTAGGCGTAGGCGAGCGTAAAACACTTGCCTTAGAGGCAGCTAAACTTTATACCCATTCACCACTTAATATTCCTATTGAAGTGGTTAACGGTGTAATGGAAGGTCCTGTGCTTATGGTGTGTGCGGCTATTCATGGTGATGAGCTAAATGGCGTAGAAGTTGTGCGTCAGTTAATTGCTAAAATAGACCCAAGCCAATTGCGCGGTACAATAATCGCTGTGCCTATTGTGAATGTGTTTGGCTTTATTCATAAATCGCGTTATTTACCAGACCGACGCGATATGAACCGTAGTTTCCCAGGTTCTGAGCGTGGCTCACTTGCTGGGCGTATGGCTTATATGTTTTTTAATCAAGTGGCAATACATTGTACCCACATTATTGATTTACATACTGGCGCTATTCATCGAACTAACTTACCGCAAATTCGCGCTAACTTAGCTGATGAAGCAACCGCTGAAATGGCTAAAGCATTCGGCACGCCAGCAGTTATAGATGCATCATTGCGTAATGGCTCATTACGAAGTGAAGCAGCAAACCTAGGTATACCGGTTATAACCTATGAAGCTGGTGAAGCACTGCGTTTTGATCCAATCGCAATTGCGGCAGGTGTGCAGGGTGTTGATTATGTTATGCGTCATTTAAAAATGATCCGTGGCAAGCGTCCTAAAAAGTTACCAGATCCTATTATTGCAGGTTCAACTAGTTGGATACGTGCCGAAGTTGATGGTATTGTGCGTGCACAAGTATCACTGGGTGAGCATGTAACTAAAGGGCAAGTACTTGCTTATATTAGTAGCCCACTAGGTGACTCTGAGCTTGAGCTTTTAGCGCCTAAAGGCGGTATTGTTATTGGTCAGCAAACTATGCCATTAGTAAATGAAGGTGATGCGGTATTCCACCTTGCTTACTTTGCAAATGACAATAGTTTAGTAGAGCAGCAACTAGAGAACTTTATTGATGAAATAAACGATTTAGATGACGAGCTTAAAACAGCTGAACTAAATAACTAATAGCTAGGGCGTGTTTAACTTTGCGGATTGAAATTTGTTCAATCTAGGGGCGATTAAATCGCGGCGCGAGGTTTGTAACCTAGTGGGCTAAGTAAAAACCGAGTAACAAAGAGTTTATCGCCCCTAGGCAGAACCCGAAGGGCAGCGCATGTTTGGCATTTATGCTGCGTTATCGCCTATTTATGGGGAGTAACCACACTTCATAGGCTCTGCCTTGCCTAAAAACCAAACATACTGCTGCAAATTCAACCATCAAAGATCAACACGCCCTAGTCTTAATTGTGGTTAGTTAAGCATTAAAAAAGCCGCAGAAGGTAATTATCTTCTGCGGCTTTTTTGTGACAATTACTTTTTTAACTATGTTTTTTAGGGCCAATAATACGCTTTATAACGGGAGCTTTTGTTGGCTTTGGTTCTTTATTTAAAACCATGACAGGGCGTGTCACAAATAAATTATTAGGGTAAATTACACGGTGCCCATCAATATGCTCAAGTACTACATTCATTAAGCCCATTTCAACAATGCGCCCTTCAATATGATTCGCACCATCAATAATTCGTACCCAATAGCCAACACGGCAATCGTTTTGAATAAACATTAGTAAAAATGCGGTTAGGTTACTCAGTAATGACCAAGCGGCAAAAAGCGCTACGCCTAACATAGCGAATAAAGAGGAGCCTAAAACCAGTAAGCCACGAAGCTCTATACCCCAAAATACTAAAACTAAACACAGCACGACAAAGGCGAGTATAATTTTTAGTAAGAGCTCTGCACGGTATTTTCGGTGTAAATCAACTTTCCCCTTAATTGCTTTTTCGAGTAATTTTTTGGTTATTTTTAATAGCAGAGGGAAAACCAAAATAGCGATTATAGTTACAATTAACTTATATTGTGATGCAAACAATTCTAAAACTTCTATTATTTCCACATTAGGCCCTGAACTTTTATACCAATTTAATTTAATTCAATTGGTATTAGTTTAACGCGTTTGTATTATTTAAAAAGTGTTTTTAACGCTTACTAACCACTGTACTGAGTCTACGTCATCGTAGCTATCAACTGGGGCTGCAATATCAATGTGGATCATGGTTCCTGAGTTTGCACGACTCGGTGCTAAACGAAGACCCACGCCTATATTTTTTAATACATGTGCGTTTTCACCATTATCTTTATCGTTAAACCATGCTCTGCCCACATCTACAAAAGCTGCGCCACCCACTTTAAATAGTTGTAGTAAATCGTACTCCCAGTAATAGCGCTTTTCTAGATTAACTAAAAAGCTGCGGTCGCCATGTTGATAATCCATAGGGTAACCACGCAGGCCTGTTTCGCCGCCTAAAGTAAGCTGTTGATCAGCAGTAAGGTTTTTTGCGTATTGCACCCGGGCTTTAACATACCAAGATTGATCTTCACTGGTATTTAAATAATATTGCACTTGGCTGGTGGCCATAAAGTTTTCGAGTTTTTTCTGTTCTTTATTCCAATAGCCATCAATATCAGCACTAAAACGCCATAAGGTATTATCGTTAGTAAAGTGGGCTTTTTTAAAGTTAAAAGAATACACCGCGCGGCTGTCGTCATTACTTAATGATTCGTCTGAATAGCCAATTAAGCTTTTAATATTCCAACCTAAGTTTAAATCCTCAGTGCGAGATATACTGTCAAAATTGCGTACTTTTATGTAGTTATCTTCAAACCAATGGCCGCTTATAAAGGGATAACTTAAACTTCTGTCATCGGCAAGTGGTGCAAATGTAGTGTCTATAGCTTCAAAGGTATGCTGCTCGTCGGTATAACCTAAGGTTAAGCGTTGGGTCCAATTATTATTAAGCGCTTTAGAGTGTCCTATAAATGCACGGTTTAAATCAGTAGTTTGATCAAATTCGCTAAACTCTTCGCCGCGTTTATATAGTGACTCTTCGCGCTGCTCAGAATAGCTTAAAATACCGTAACTAAAAGGGGTGTCTATCGCGTAAAATGGATAGGTTAGCTCAAGTAAATGGCGCTTGCCATCGCTGTTATCAGCGTACTCTAAACGGCCGCGGTAGCGAGTAGATAAAATATTAGGATCGTCGTAAACAAATAAATAACCGCTACGATCGCTGTCGGTCGTGCGTGACAACGAAAGGCGCTTCCCCCAACCAAGCAGGTTTGATTCTCTAAAACCTATACTCGATTTATTTTCTCCACCGCTACGGCTAAAGTTTACTTCAGGTAAAAGTGTCCATAAATCACGGGTAACCACTTCTACATTAACGTCACCGTCGCAGTTTTCGATTGCACTAATTTGTGCATCATATAAGTAGCTTTCTTTACGAAGTAGGCGCTCAGACTCTGCAAGCTTTTTAGCATCGTACTTGTCACCAGGGGAGAATAATAAAAGGTTATTAATGACATCGGGCTCTGTTTGAATATGAGCGCGGTTAGCAAATCGGAATAGGGCATTATTTTCCTCTTCAAGCTCAGTATTAAATACATTAAGTTGCTTGAGCTTTATTGAGGCTATTTTAGCGTTACTATTACTGTGCGTGAGGGTTGTTTTGTCTTGGACTTCTCGGCGTAAGTTTTTATTTGTGCTTAAATCTGTCTGTTCTACAAGGCAGTTATCAGTTTTCGTTGAAGATTGTTGTGCGAATGCATTAGGCACATAAAAGCTTAAAACCGTTAAGCTAATACAACATTGTGCTATCCATTTCTTGTTCACCATTAAACCTCTTTACTGCTACGTAGCAAATGACTATCGTAATATCAGCTTACATCATTGTTATTATAATGTAAGTAAAAGGTATGGATTTTGAAACTAATTAATTGTTACTCATATTCACTTATGTTAATAACCAACCTGGTTTAGAACCGCCTGTGGGCGGGATATTAAAAGCTAACTTAAATAAAATGCTAAAGCGGCTAATAAGTGCTCAGCTTCATGGCCTTCGGCATTAATCCAAATACTTTGGCTGTAATGCTCATAGTTTAAATTAAAGGTCTGCTGATTATAGGTAAAGCGAACTTGATGGCGATCGGCGCCTGCAGAATACTCATTGAGTGTTACATCGTCTGAGTGTAAAAAGAGTGTGCTCCACAGTTCAAAGTCTTCATCGTGTGGAGGCTCGACTGGTGTAATTAAAATGTATTTATGGGCGTGGTCATATTCTATTTGGGTCATAACATTCTTAATTTGTAGCTAGGTAATTGCGAATTGCAGTTAAAAATTCGCCGCCGTACTTATTTAACTTAGTAAAACCCACACCCGACACTTTTAAAAATTCACTGTCGTTTGTTGGCATAAGCTGCGCCATTTCGGCTAGCGTTTTATCATTAAATACCACATAAGGTGGTACATCGTCGGCATCAGCAAGTTCTTTACGTAGTGCGCGAAGGCGAGCAAACAGTTTTTTGTCGTAATTAAATTGTGCTAATTTATCTTGATAAACGTGTTTGGCTTGCAGGCGTGGCTCGGCTAGTTGCAGTGCGTACTCACCTTTTAAAATTGCACGCGCGGCTTCGGTTAAGCGAAGCGACGCACCTTGCGTTATATCTTGGCTAAGTAAACCTTGATGAATAAGCTGGCGTAAAATACTGAGCCAAAATTCACTACTTTTATCTTTACCTATGCCGTAAGTACTTAGCTCATGATGATTGTTATCGCGTATGCGACTAGTGTTTGCACCACGTAGTAATTCAACAATGTACCCAAGACCAAAGCGTTGGTCAGCTCTATATACACACGAAAGTGCTTGTTGGGCAACCAATGTACCGTCAAAGCTTTTAGGTGGATTTAGACAAATATCGCAGTTACCACAAGGTTCGCGCTTATACTCACTAAAATAGTTAAGTAATATTTGGCGGCGACACGTTTGTGCTTCTGCAAAGCTTGCCATTGCGTTAAAGCGTTGTTCTTCTACACGGCGGCGTTGCTCGTCGTCTATGTCTTCAAAAAAACGTCTTACACGGCCAATATCAGCTGGGTCAAAATACATTATGGCTTCTGCGGCAAGTCCATCTCGCCCAGCTCGGCCTGTTTCTTGATAGTACGACTCTATACTTTTTGGAATATCGTAATGCAGTACAAAACGCACGTTAGGCTTGTTTATACCCATACCAAAGGCAACGGTTGCGACCACTATTTGTATATCGTCACGGGCAAAACCAGTTTGTACAAATTGTCGTTGCTCGTTACTCATACCTGCATGGTAAGCGGCAGCGTTTAGCCCTGCATCTGCAATTTTTTCAGCAATGTCGTCTACGCGTTTACGGCTAGTGCAATAAATAATACCGCTCTGGCTTTTTTGCTCCTTTAGGTAGCGAAGCAATTGCACCATAGGTTTAAATTTTTCTTCTATGGTGTAGCGAATATTGGGGCGATCAAAGCTGCCAGTATGAATATAAGGCTGTTGTAATTTTAGTTGCTCAACTATATCAAACCGTGTGGCTTTATCGGCAGTTGCAGTGAGCGCCATCATGGGTACATGTGCAAAACGTTGCTTTAATTCGTTTAAGCGAAAGTAATGAGGCCTAAAATCGTGACCCCAATGCGACACACAATGCGCTTCGTCAATGGCAAATAAGCTTACATTTAAATGCGATAAACGCTCTAAAAATTCGCGTTGTAATACTTTTTCAGGTGCCACATATAAAAGCTTAATTTGCCCCTGATGAAGCTGTTGATACACCAATTGCTGCTCTTCTCGGGCTAAGCTGTTATTTACGTAAGCGGCTTTAACCCCAAGTGCTTGTAGTTGACTTACCTGATCTTGCATTAGCGAAATAAGCGGAGATATAACAATAGTGACGCCTTCAAGCACTAAAGCGGGTATTTGATAGCAAACCGATTTTCCGCCGCCAGTAGGGAGCAATACAAGCGAGTCTTGGCCGTTAATAGCAGCATCAATAACTGTTTTTTGGCCGTCGCGAAATTCACTGTAGCCAAACACTTGTTTGAGGACAGTTTCGGGTTTACGCACAAGGGTGCTAGAAGGTGGTGTTGATGTATTCATTGGCGGGTATTTTAGTGGTTTTTTAGTGAGATGTCTTTAGCTGAGTTACTTATACCAATCCGCAATACTACTTAATCAATTTGAGGGATCAAATCTGACGCTAGCTGCGTTAAAAATTTCTGATATAGAACAACTAAATAACGAGTTTTTTGCCTTGTTATAGACACTATTTTCTTACCTCCAGATAGATCACTTAATTAAGCTAATTGGTATTAACCTCAACTCTATTGTAAGTAAATTAAACTCTGGTAGTGTTGAAACCGCTTATTAAGATAGATCTGCTTTCTTAAAGTTAGGTTGCTAAGTAAATGATTTAACTAGAACCTCGTAGTTTTGCTTAAGTTATGCTTTACTCATCGTACCAGTTTAAACATAGAGAATAATAATGAATAAAGAAATGTTAATTGAACAAGTGGGTGCATTATTTGTAAATGGCATGCCGTTCAACCAGTTTTTACAAATATCGGTTGAGTCTTTAAGCCCTGAACAGGCCAAAATTACGTTTCCGTGGCAGGATGTACTCATTGGTAACCCTGCGCAAAAAATACTGCACGGTGGTGTTATTTCAGCCGTACTTGATAATGTAGGCGGTATGCTCGCTGCAGCAAGCGTGATTGATAAGCTCACCGATTTAGATATCACAAGTGTGCAAACAAAATTAGCCACGCTTGGGACTATCGACTTGCGCACTGATTATTTGCGCCCTGGTAAAGGAGAGACCTTTACAGCGAGTGCCACACTTATTCGCTCAGGTAATAAAGTGTGTGTTTGTCGAATGGAATTACATAATGAGCAATCAGTTCAAATTGCTTTTGGGACAGGCACGTATTTAGTTGGATAAAACGTGTATGGGAAGTAAACTAGCGGCCTTTTAAATCACTAAGTGTTTATTATGTCGATTGATACTGAGCAGCGTAAAGGTGCTATTTTTGCTTGTCTTGCTTTTTTTATGTGGGGCCTTGCGCCAATATATTTTAAGTTAATTCAGCATGTTTCTGCCTTTGAAATTTTAATGCATCGGGTTGTTTGGTCGGTTGTATTTTTAGTGCTAGTAGTAAGTGTTTTAAAGTATTGGGATAAAGTTAAACGCATTATTGTTCAGCCTAAGCTTTTGCTTATGCTTGTTATTACCTCAACATTACTAGGGTTTAACTGGGGTTTATTTATATGGGCTATAAATAATAACCATATGCTTGATGCGAGTTTGGGCTATTACATAAACCCTCTTTTAAATGTATTACTGGGTATGCTCTTTTTAGGTGAACGCCTGCGTAAGTTTCAAGGTGTAGCAGTGGCACTGGCCTTTACCGGTGTTGTGCTGCAGCTAATTAGTTTTGGCTCGTTTCCGGTAGTGGCATTTTCATTAGCTATATCGTTTGCGCTTTATGGTTTGTTACGTAAAAAACTACCCGTTGAAGCCTTGCCAGGCATTTTGCTTGAAGCACTTATATTACTGCCTGTTGCACTCATTTATTGGTGGTTAATGGCACCTTCTGCAACATCAAGCCTGCCAGCTAACGATTGGCATACTAATGCATTACTGATTAGTGCAGGTATTGTAACTACATTACCACTGCTGTGTTTTACTGGCGCCGCTAAGCGTTTGCAATACACTACATTAGGCTTTTTTCAGTATATTGGGCCAAGCCTAATGTTTATACTAGCTGTGGTGTTTTATGGTGAAGTGTTTGATGCAGAGCGTGTAGTAACATTTGCATGTATTTGGAGTGCACTGGCTATTTTTAGTTGGGACTCTTACCATCAATCGCGCAAACGTAAAAAAGCGGCTATTACAGCCGCAGAAGTATAATTAAGCTAATAGAGCTGCTAGCTAACTACTTTATTACGACCAGATTCTTTAGCGTCGTAAAGCTTTAAGTCGGCCTGTTTTAATAATTCATCAATTTGATAAACAGGCCCGTTTGCAAAACCAATAGAAATGGTGAATTTTATTTTAGCTTTACTAAACTCCTGGCTATTCATTTCTATAAAGTACCTAAAACCTTCAAGTCTTTTTAGTGCTTCTTGTTTATCCGCATTTGCAAAGTAAACGGCAAACTCTTCACCACCTAAGCGGGCTACTAAATACTTTTTAAAATATTTACTAAAGCAAATAGAGAGTCCTTTTAATACTTCGTCGCCAACATCGTGCCCGTATGTATCGTTAATTGATTTAAAGTGATCAATATCAAGCATAGCTAAAGCACCATCACCTTTAGTATGTTTTATTTGCTTTAATGATTTTTCAGCTTCTTCAAAAAAGTAACGACGATTTGGTAAATTGGTTAAATAATCCGTGTTGGCTTGTCGCCTTATAGTGGCTATAAGTTCTAACATATCGACGTTTTGACTAAGCCTGCAGTAAAACTCTTCGCTATTAAAAGGTTTATGTAAATAATCGTTTGCGCCATTTTTTAAAAATAAACTAGAAAGCCCTACATAGTCAGAGCCCGAAATACCAATAATGGCTTTTTCGTCGTTGCTATATAAGCGGCGAATTTCGCTACATAACTCATCACCATTCATGTTTGGCATTTCGTTATCAGTAATGATGACTGAAATGTCGGGTGAATTTTCGAGCATTTTTAATGCTTCTTTTCCGTCTTGTGCTTCAATAATTTGATATTTGTGACGAACTAATAGGCTGCAAATGTATCGGCGAGTCGATTTAGAGTCATCAACAACCAGTACTTTTACATTTTCGTTGCGGGGTAAGCGATGCAATTGTTTTTCGAGGTATTGGTATGCTTGTTTGTTTTCTTTAATGATGTAATCGATGATTGGGTATTTTTCTACAGTGTCGCGAGTTTTTTTATCAATATTGCCCGTCATTACAATAGTTGGAATGTCTGCATTAATAGTACAAGGTACAGCTTCACCAGATGGGGCATCAGGTAATATGAAGTCAACTACAGCGCAAAAATAGCTATTTTTACTTATAAGCTCTTTTGTTTGCGCTAATGACTCAGCTATATCAACTTCATAACCAGCCTTAAGCGCGATGTGCTTTTGCACTCGCGCCATTGCAGGTGTATCTTCAACTATTAGTATTTTTCGCGTCACGGAACAACCCTGTTTATATTTTGCAAAAATATTTGCTTATACAAGTTGTAACTGTTAAAACGCAAAAAAGCAAATAACTTAAGTACTTACAGATTATCCGCTTCTGAATAATACTCTTGGCTAATCGGTGCCGGCCCTGACATTTTTGAGCGGCCAAATAAAGTATGAAACTTAGTTTTGCAAGTCGTTAGTTTTAAGTATTTTACCCAAGCTCGTTCGATTGGGTTGGTAGGTTCTTGTGAGCCAGTTACGACTGCTACAAACTGTTCTTGGTGTTCGTTTTGCGGCTCAATTGTTTTACTGTATAAGCCTTTTAAAACAACTCCGTGTTGTTCAAGTATGCTGGCTTCTAATAAGGTGAAGTTTCCGCTGCGGCTAAAGCCTCGTGGAAAGTTTTGATCATCATAAAATTGACGTTGGCTAACAAATGCTTGGCGTAGTAATGAAATGTTATTGCTCATAGCTTTATCCTCATACCTTAGTAATTAGCTGGAGTATGATGCAAGTTTGGCAATTTATTAAACAAATTATTTTTATCGTGAGGATAAAAAATTGGATATCGATTTATTAAAAACATTCGTTGAGGTAGTGCGTACGCGTCACTTTGGTAAAGCGGCCGAAAACCTTTATATTACGCAGTCTGCAGTGAGCTTTAGAATTCGCCAATTAGAGCAAGGACTTGGTGTTAATTTGTTTATTCGCCAGCGTAATAACATTCAACTTACAGCACCTGGCGAGCGTTTATTACCCCATGCACAAATGATTATTACGGGCATGCAGCGGGCCAAAGTCGATGTTGCACTTGCCGACAATATGCATAAGCAAATTAGCTTAGCAGGAACGCCTAATATTTGGGATGCTTTTTTACAGTTTGGTATAACAAATATTGTATCGGCGATGCCGGGCGTGTCATTAGTCGCAGAAGTTAAAGCACAACAAGAAAGCACTCGGCTGTTATTAGAACGCACGCTTGATTTGGCAATATTGTTTGATCCACCAAAAGTAGACGAGTTAGTAGTAGAGCGAATCTGTGAGTTGCCAATCATTCCAGTAAGCGGATACGACACTGCAACGAACGAAAACTTTTTTGATAATCAGTATGTATATGTTGATTGGGGAACTACTTTCTCACTTTGGCATGCACGCCAGTTTACTGGAAAAACCCCTCCTTATTTTAGAACTAGCACAGGACGTATTGCACTTGATTTAATACTGCAATGTGGCGGCAGTGCGTTTATACCTCAAGTATTGGTAGAAGGGCATTTAGAAAAAGGTGAGTTGTTTCATGTTAAAGGGGTAGAAAACACCTCAAGAGACGTATTTATTGCGTATCACAGAGACAACGAGCAAAAAGAGCTAATAGAAACCTTAGTTAATTTACTTTCGCAAATGACGCCAAGCTTGTCATTAAAGCAAGGTAAGTAAGTTCGGCCGTTTATTAAGCTTTCATGTTATTTTGATTTCACATTTAATGCATTTTTATTAATAAAAAAAGACATTAATATTTCCATTGTAATATTACTGTCATTTAGCGGTGACAAAATGCAGCAGTTTTAAAAATTAGTCTTTTGTGATTATCCAAGGAAATAACATGAAATTTGTAAAATCGAGCTTATGCTTAGCACTATTAAGTGGTTTATCTTTTAATGCACTTGCTGATGTAGACATTTACGGTAAAGCGAATGTAACAGTGCAATCATCTGATGATGGCGAAGGGTCTTTTACTGAGATAAAAAGTAATGCATCTCGTCTTGGTGTTAAAGGTTCTGAAAAAATAAATGATAGTTTAGAAGCGGTATATAAGTTTGAGTTTCAAGTGGATGTGTCTGATGCTGATTCAAAAGGCGATAACGACGACAATATTTCTGCGCGTAACCAATACGTTGGTTTAAAAGGTGCGTTTGGCCAAGTGGTTATTGGTCGTAACGATACTGCGCTTAAACAATCTCAAGGTAAGTTAGATTTATTTAACGATCTTGAAGGCGACATTAAAAATGTATTTAAAGGTGAAAACCGCTTAGGAAATACAGTTAGTTATTCATCAAACTCATACGAAGGCTTTAAAGTACTTGCTACTTTTGTAGCTGAAGACGATGTAGACGCTGATAACGGCTATTCAATGGCGGTGACATACGGTGACGTGGCACTTAAAAAGAGCGCGGTATACGCCTCTATTGCAGCCGATAGCGAAGTAAATGGCTATGATGTAGTGCGTGCATCAATCCAAGGTAAAGTTGAAAACTTTAAATTGGGCGCAATGTACCAAACACAAGAAGCAGTAGATGGCAGCGCAGAAGCGGATGGTTACTTGCTAAATGCTGCTTACAGCATGGGTAACAACACATTTAAAGTGCAATACCAAGATATGGACTTTGACGACAGCGACGATAAGTCAGCAATTTCAGTTGGTCTTGATCACAAATTAAATAAAAATATTAAAGTATTTGGTTTTTATTCAAGCTTCGATATGGACAACAACGTTGACCAAGACTACGTAGGCTTAGGTATGGAATACAAGTTTTAACGATTAGTTAAAACACTCCCTTTTTAACCGCGCTCTTTTGAGTGCGGTTTTTTTTGCTTTAAATTATTTACTTAGCCGCCCATAATAGAGCTTCATTTGGAATGAGGTGCGAGTCCTCGACTGTTCCCGCAACTGTAAGCAGCTGAGCTGTAAGTCAGATACAAATGGTATAATACCAATTTTATTAAAAACATGATCTTTCTAGCGAATTAAATAACTTACTAACTTAGTTAAAAATTATTGATATACGACTGCATGGATGCAGAGCAATGCAGGGAGCAATTAGTGATAACAACTATATGTCATAATTTCCGCCTTGTTATTAAGCTATTTATTTGTCGCTATAATAAATCACTAATTTAATGTAATTGGTATGAATTCTTTTAACGAGCGGGTTTACTCATTTTTTCTTGTAGTGCATTAGTATTTTTATCGCATTTTTAGTGAGTTTAACCTAGGGTCTGCTGAACTTTGCGGATTAAAATTTGTTCAAACTAGGGGCTATTTAATCGCGGCGCGAGG
>NZ_PJAV01000148.1:0-98675 GCF_002836695.1 Pseudoalteromonas sp. 78C3 | reverse complement strand
ATTTACTTTTTGTTTTAAAAATGAGTGTGTAAACAACACAATAAATACATTTTCAGGAGCGATAAAGTTTTTTTCAGGCCTCATCTTTATTTTGACATCAATTGCAACCATTGGGGGGATTTTTATAGCTCTGATGGGATATATTAATAACCATCAAAGCAATATGTTAAATAACCATATATCACACTTTTCATTATTCAAAGAGTATCTCAAAGCTGAAACATTAAAAAGAGATAGATTGAGCTTACCAGCGTTCGATGTCTTTAAGTGGTATAACCTTATTTTTGAAAATTCTAGAACTGGCTCTATGAATATTTCCAAGACTTATATTTCTTTAATCACAGAAGTGAACAGAGAGTTAGATGTTTCAAATAAACAAAGTCAACAGGCAACAGAAGGCTCATTTTATTATAAAAAGCATCAATATAGGGTGATTAACGTGCTGAAAAAATTAGGCGTTATTTTAGAGGTTCACCCTAGAAATGATTTTTATGAGATTGAGGGACAACTGTTATCTCTTATCTCATCTATTAATAATGAGTTTTGTGCTTGTGAATCAATACCAAAACTGAATGAACGTAAATATATTTAATTCTAAAGCAATAATTTATTACTTTACTTTGTATTCACGCACGTAATTTACATTTGAACTTGGCTTTACAAACTCTAAATCGCATAGACATAAATTTAATCATTTGTTCACGTGATCAACAATAGTATTTATATAAATGTATGATAAGGTTTATGTTTACTTATTGACCTCATATAACACATGAAAAAATCGCTACTTTTTTTATTAATTATTATTATCTCTTCAGTGGTGAGTATTCAGTTATTTATTATTCCGCAATTTGAAAACAAGGTAAGGCATCCCACTGAAAAATGGGCGTTAGAGTTTTTAACATCAGGTTCTACCGATTTACTTGCCGAGCAACTTAAAGGTATACCTAAAAACGACAGATTAGCTTATTTAAACAATATACAGGCTAATTTTGGCTTTGCGCTTTCTTTGCAAGCATATAATCAACGTGATTTTTCGAGCGAGCAAAACACCTTACTTACAGAAAATAAAATTTTAGGCGACCCATTTGCTGATTTAGTTTATCGAAAAATTGATGACAGCCAGCTCTTAGTTATTGTTAAGCCAAACTCTGTGCCTAAGCATTTAGTAAATGAAGCACAGCGTTGGATGATGGGCACTTTTTATTTACTTAATAATAGGTTAATACAGTACCCTAAAAAAGAGTGGCCGCAGGTTATTGATTCGCTAAGCCATGAATTTGCATATCCTGTGATAATGAAAACCTTGAGCGAATTAAATTACACATCGCAGCAAATGGCTGAATTAGAACAGGGCGTGATGGTTTCTATATCATCAAACGATTCTGATTTTATAGGGTATCCCGCCGATATAGTGATGCAACGTATTGGCAATAGCGATCAGGTTATTGTGCTAGGCCCATTTAGCCCTGAGCTAAAAAGTAAAGTTGTGTATATGTTGAGTGTGTTTTATTTTATATTCGGCTTTTTTTTACTGATCCCCATTATTATTTGGTTAGTTCCTGGGTGGCGTTCTATGCGATCTCTTAACAAGGTTGCTGCGCTGCTTGGGCAAGGTAAGTTTGAAACGCGGGCTAAGCTTATTCGTTTTAGTCATTTAAATAACTTATCTAAAACATTTAATATAATGGCCGAAAAAATACAGCGTTTAATTTCTTCACATAAAAATTTGGTTAATGCGGTGTCGCATGAGTTACGCACACCTATTGCGCGTATCGAATTTAACTTAGAATTACTTCGTGGCAGTACAACAAACGACTATCAGGTAGGGCAGTTAGATCGTATTGAAATTTCGCTAAATGAATTGAATTTACTTGTGTCTGAAATGCTTACCCACGCTCGCTTTGATAGAGAAGCCCCAACATTAGCATTAGAAACCGTTGAGCTTAATCAATGGATAAAACAAGAGCTAATTGTTTGGCAAGAAGCAAACCCAAAAAAAACAATTGCGTTACTTGAAAATGCTGAGTGTGAAGCACTGCTTGATAAGTTTTATATGAGCCGAGCTTTAAGTAATTTGATTCGAAATGCGATTGCTTATGGGCGAGATGTTGTTCAGATCAGTTATCAAAAAGTAGGGAAAGGTTGGTTAATATATGTAGAGGATGACGGCGATGGCGTTGCTAACTCAGCTCGAAGAAAGATATTTGAGGCATTTTACAGAGAAGATGAAAGTCGTAATTTACAAACAGGCGGAACCGGTTTAGGCCTTGCTATTGTGAAGCAAATATTAGATTGGCATGGTGGTGAGGCGAGTGTTGATGAGTCTTCTTTAGGTGGCGCACTTTTTATTTTGCGTTGGCCTACTAACATGTAATTCACGGATAGGTTTGCAATTAGTTAAAATGATTAGACACATAACTCTGCTTAGTAAGAGATCAATCTTATAATCGTTAAATAGAGCCTGTATATAAGCCGATAGGTATGACATGGAATACGTTATGAAACCAAAAATTTTAGTTGTAGAAGACGATTTACCGTTGGCAGAGTCTATTGATGAGTATTTAACGCTTGAAGGGTATGAGGTTAAAATAGCGGCTAATGGGGAGGATGCGGTTACAACTATTCTACAGTGGCAACCTGCATTAGTTATTTTGGATGTTATGTTGCCCAAAAAAGATGGCTTAACAGTGTGTCGTGAGGTTAGGCCTTTGTACAATGGTTATATTGTGATGTTTACCGCACGAGAAGAAGAAATTGATCAAATTGTTGGGCTTGAAATTGGCGCAGATGACTACTTACTCAAACCGGTAAAACCTCGTTTATTACTTGCTAAAATTAAAGCGTTTTTAAGGCGTGAGCAACCTATGCAAGCTGCTGGGTTGCTCACGCAAGCTAAAGGTTTTATCAGCTTTGGAGAACTCGTTATTGCGCCCCACAATAGAACGGTTACGTTAGGTGGTTTGCCAGTGCAACTTACCGATGGTGAATACGACCTTTTAATACTGCTGGCTAAAAATGCCGGCACGGTTTTGTCTCGTAATAGTATTGTTGAACAGTTAAAAGGTTATTATTATGACGGTATTGAACGTGGTATAGATAACCATATTAGTCAGTTACGCAAAAAATTGGGCGATGATGCGCGTAATTCTTTAAAAATTAAAACGGTACGCTCAAAAGGGTATTTGTTTGTTGTAAGTGCATGGTAAATTATAGGGTTTGTAGCAGTAGCATATTAAAGCTACTGCATTTAAGGCGCTATAAATGTTATTCCTCAGCCATTACTCGTTTACCGTTTTTATCAATAATAAGTAAATAAGAAGCGCCAAAATCTCCAGTGCATAAATCAATAAATTTATCAGCAATTTTTAAACCATTAGCGCAGCTGTTAACGCTTAAGTAATCGGTGATTTTGCCTTTTTCAGTGGTTATTGTTTTAGTATTATCGATTAAAACAGTGTAATTATCGTTAGCAAATAAACGTACATTAAACACGTCTGCATTATTGTTTTGCTTTTTATTAATCACCGAAACAGTATGTTCGTCCGATGCTTTCCAGGCAATAACCCATAGGTTATCGTTATTGCTTAAAGTTTTGGTTATACGCTCTTCTTGGTTTGTGGTAATGCTGTTTTTAACACCTAAATTGATCATATTGTTAATTGCTTTATAGCTGTAACGATAAGTTGTGCTTACTGTGTTACTTGCTACATCGGCTGAAATAATAGTATCGTTATCAAATAGGCCGCTATAACCTGTGCTAATGTTCCTTTTTTTAAGATGAAGATCGGCCATGTAGTCTAGTGAATTTACAAAAGATACTCTTGCCTCATGAGTTAATTTATCATCTAGCTCATCTGAGCTTTCACCACAGCCACTTAAAATAGTTGCAAAGCCAAACAACAATGAAATATGTAGTCCTTTATTACTGGTGTTCATAATAATCTCCATAATTTTTAGTTTTATTGCATTTAGTAACCGATTCTAGAAATGAGGTATTTAAGTCGTAAATTTATAGCTCAAAGGCTAACATATCAGTAGACATGTAATTCTCAGGGCTTGTCTGGTATTGTCATGAATTGTAAGAAGCTGTTAATTTTTTATGTGTTTATCAATTTCGCAGTGAGTTACTTCTTATTTTTATTAATTTTATACAGGCTAATTTTATCAGTAATCTTCCCCCGTTATGTACGCAAGAAAGTGCAAACTCTATTCGTCCCATTGAGTCAGGAATCATGAATACCCAACTAAAAATAGCCACATTTAACCTGTTTAACTACCTTGTGCCACCCAATGCATACTATGAGTTTGAGAAAATTTATACCGCGCAGCAGTGGGCTAAAAAGCAGCGTTGGATTGTTGATTACTTAACAGAACATGCGCCTGATGTGATTGGTTTTCAGGAGGTGTTTAGTATTGATTCGTTAAAAGAGCTAGCTGCTGAGCAAGGTTATAATTACTTTGCTGTAGTTGATACGCCAGAGGTGATTGATGATTTTATTTATAAACGTCCCGTGGTAGCAATTGCCTCTAAATATCCCATAGTTGAGGTAGCAGCGGTTGAACACGATAGTGAGCTCGCAAGTACGCTTGGCCTTAATAGTGAGTTTACTTTTAGTCGTAAGGTATTGAGAGCGACCGTTACTTTACCGCACATAGGCAATACTGATTGTTATGTGGTGCATTTTAAATCTAAGCGCCCGATGATTAATGTTGATGAACACAACAAAGAGCTAGCGCCCGAGCAAAACATAATTGAGATTTTAAAAGCGAATGTAGCGGGTGGTTGGGGCTCAACTATTCAGCGTGGTAGTGAAGCTACATTGCTAATGATACAAATGATTACTCGCCGCGAAGCTACGCAACAACCCATGCTATTAATGGGGGACTTTAATAATGAACTTGCGGATGGCGTATTAAGCCATTTACTGACGAATACGCTACGCTTTGCGCCTGCATTTGATGCTAAAACCTACCTCGCTAAATATTGTTTAAATGATTCATGGGATTTGTTTGTTAAGTCGCAGTTAAGTAATGATGAGGTTTCTAGCGATGAAGCAATAACAAACGATGAACAAAGTGATTGTGATCGCAGTAACAGCGAGATTCTTGATTCAGCAGATAAAAGCCAAGCAAAAAATATAAACATAACAAAGACAGCACCGTTAAGGCCGCCAACACATTATTATGGCGCGAGCAGCTCTGTGCTTGATTACATTTTATTGTCGTGTGAGTTTGACGCCAGTTACGATGACAGCTTTTTTGAAGTAAGCGCTTATAACACTTACGACAGGCACTTAATAAACCCCGAGTACGAGCGTGATGATTTAACTACCGACCACGGTGTTGTATTGGTTACCCTTAAACTGAGAAGCTAGGTTTTCTCATTTAGTAAGTTACAGCGTACGATTAAGCTAAAAAAGAATTAAGCTGCATTATGCATAATTATGCTAAAATCATAAATTAACAATTACCCATATTGCAGCGAAACTTGACCTGCAGTCTTTATGTGTATGTTTTATCGCCAGAATTTTTGCATTAAATTAATAACAAATCACTAAAATGGTAAATATGGAATTTTACACTTACTCGTATCACACGCGAAAGATGGACTTAACTTCGCAAGTACACACTTTCTTCGTAAATCGAATTTATAATTCTAAATTTTTAGTGAAAGCTTTGCTTTTTGCTTTGTTTATTAGCTTAAGTAGCGCTTACGCGCAAGAAACCACCTCATACAGTTTAATCAATGAATCTAATGCAGGGCTGCTTAAAAGAGCTGAATTACTTATAGATACTGACGTTATAACTAGTATTGAACTAAGTAAGTCGTTGTTGTCACAAGCGCAAAGTGCTGATGACATGTTACTCAGCGCAAAGCTACATAACTTGCTAGGTAGGGCGAATAAAAAAAATAACAATGTTAATGCATCGCTCGAGCACTTTTTACAATCCTCTGTTTACTACAGCAAATTAAATGATTCACGAAACCAAATAAAGGCGTCTATTAATTATATAAATATATTATTAGAAGAAAAACGTTATGACGAACTTACTACCCGCATTGAAACTTTATTACCAACAACCCTTGTGTATGGCGATGACTTTTTTATAGCGCAAGTGCTACTTATTAAGGGAGATTCGTTTTATGGGCAAAAAAAGTACGATAACGCGAACGCGCAATATACATCTGCTTTAAAATACCTTGTTGACGAAGACGAATTAATACAAAGACAGTTAGGTGAAACGTATAAAAAATTAGCTCAGTCGTACAAACGCCTCAAAAATAGAGAGCAAACGGCTCACTTTTATACAAAAGCTTTAGAAATATACACAAGTTTAGGTGATTTAAAGCTAATGGCGCGTACTTTAAATACACTAGCAGAAGCACACCGTTATTTAGATAACTTAGTTTTAGCCCTTGATTACTCCACTCGCGCATTAGAAATACATAAAGACATTGACGATCCTGTTGGCTTTGCTAAAGCATTACTAGGGGCGGGTATTATTTATCGTCATATTAATCTTTATGAAAAATCACTTGAACATATAAATGAGGCATATTTATATTATAAGAAAGTAAATAACATGCTTGGGATTGCTAAAACATCAAATCAAATGGGACTGGTGTATACACGATTAAGGCAGTTTGATCAGGCCGAATTTTTCTATCAAATAACTATCGATTTGCCAAAAGGTATGGTCGAGGAAAAAACGCTCGCTTCAGCTTTAAGAGAAATGGCTGTTATTAACCTCGAATCTGGCGATTTAGTATCAGCGATGCAATATGCTAAAAAAGCTTATATCACTTATAAAAACAAAAACCTTACATCGTACATTTCTACAACAGCACGTATTATTGGTAATATTTATCGTGCCCAAGGAAATAACAACAAGGCTATAGAGTATTACAAAGAGTCATTGTCGTTTGCCAGAGAAACAGGTGGTAAACTTTATGAGATAAAGTCGCTTACTGCGCTTGCGGGCATTTTAATTGGTATTGATACAAATGAGGCGATTTCTTTACTAAAAAGGTCACTCGCTTTATCAACCGAAATAGATGATAAGTTACATATGCTATACGCTTATCGTGAAATTCGAATAGCAGAAAAACAGCGTGGACGCTTAGATGAGTCACTTCGTTACGCGGAAGAAGAAATAGCCCTAACCGAAATAATTCAATACGAAAGAGACGAAAGTAAGCTTGCTCTTGAAAAAGCACATTTGCACTTGCATAAAATGGAAGTAGAGCTGGAGACATTAAGAGAAAAAGAAAAACTCCATCAACTTGAGCTTGAAAAGAAAAACAATGAAATTGAAATATCAGGCCAAGCTAGGGTTATATCAGAGCTAGAGCTTGCAAAAAACAAATACGCGAGTATTGCGCTCGCATTTTTATTAGCCGCTTGTTTAGCTATTGTTTTATTGGTTTATAGAAGCTTTATTGCCTCTAAAAAACGTAATGAAGAGTTAGACTATTTGGCCGCGCGAGACCCTTTAACCAATTGTTATAACCGTCGTATTTTATTTGAGGTTATGAATCGCGACTTTTTGGATTTACCTCAGATTGAAGAGTACTGTATTTTAATGGTCGATATTGACCATTTTAAAAGCGTTAACGACACCTATGGGCATAGCATTGGCGACACAGTACTTTGTGGCGTAGCCGAGCTTTTACAAGCTAATATACGTAAAAGCGATAGCGTTGCCCGTTTTGGTGGCGAAGAATTTTGTATTATTTTGCCCAACACAACTCAAGAGCAAGCAATACGTATAGCTGAGGCTATTCGTATTAAAGTTGAAAAAGCGACATTTGATGATATTCCTGTTACGTGTAGCTTTGGGGTTACGTCTATTAAATTTAAAGCAAGAACACCTTCTGAGTTAATTGAACAGGCAGACTTAGCTCTTTATGAGGCTAAATCGTTGGGTCGTAATCAAGTTGTGTTGTGGGATTGTGCGTTTGAAGAGTTTAAGCTTTTTAGATCGGAGTAAATCCAGCAGTATACAGCTCAGTTTTGATGTTATTTTTAAAATCATAACAAGTAAATTTTATACAACGCCGTGAGTTACTTACATATGTAATTAGGCTTATTAAATTAACCCTTTAAATATCAGTGTATTAACTTAGGCTTTAAAATTGCATTCTAAGCTAAGTTAAAAAACAAAATAAGGGATTTAGTAATGACTGAAGTTGCACTTTCGGCCTATTTGGCATTTTACCTCTATTTAATTATGTTGCTTGTACAGTGGGCTGTGGCTACGTTTAGCAAAGCTAAAGAGCCAAATGCTGTACCAGGTAAAATTGACGAGGATTTATCGCACGATAGCTTTATATTTAGAGCGCATCGTACGTTTCATAATACGCTTGAAAACAGCGCATTATTTATAGGTACGGTGTTATTTGCGTTTGTAATTAATTATCAAAGCCCGATTTTTGCTATGTGCATTTGGGTGTACTTAATTGCGCGTTTAATTCACATGGTGCTGTACTACGCTATAGCAACAGAGAAAAACCCAAGTCCACGTAGTTATTTCTTTTTAATCGGTGTACTTGCTAATGTGGTTATGCTGATAATGATAGGGTTAAGACTAATCTCTTAATTTATAAAAAAGTTATAAACTCTATTTATAACTTTAAACAAAAAAGCGAAGAGCCTTTAAGGCATCTTCGCTTTTTTGTTTAGGTAGCAGCAGAATATAAACCACGTCTACAGTAAGGTAATATTAATGGCTAATCGACGCCTATAAACCCACCTGTTTGATGTGTCCACAGGGCTGCGTAAATCCCGCCCTTAGCGATTAGTTCTTCATGAGTGCCTTGCTCAACTACGCCGCCGTCATCAAGTACAATTAATCTGTCCATTTGTGCAATGGTTGAGAGCCTATGCGCTATCGCGATTACTGTTTTGCCTGTCATTAAATCATCAAGGCTTGCCTGAATTGCTGCTTCTACTTCTGAGTCGAGTGCGCTGGTGGCTTCGTCGAGTATAAGTATGGGTGCATTTTTAAGTAGCACACGTGCAATAGCAATACGTTGGCGCTGACCGCCCGAAAGAGTAACACCGCGTTCGCCCACTTGAGCATCAAAGCCTTTGTTGCCTTTGCTATCTACCAAGTCGTTTATAAACTCAAGTGCTTTAGCTTGTTTGGTGGCGTTGATCATCTCAGCTTGCGTTGCATCGGGGCGACCATACAAAATGTTGTCTTTTACTGAGCGATGAAGCAGGGAAGTGTCTTGCGTAACCATCGCTATGTAGCGGCGTAGACTTTCTTGGCTTACGTCTGTGATGTTTTGCCCATCAATTTTTATTGTTCCTGAGTCAGTATCGTAAAAACGCAGTAACAAGTTAACAAGTGTTGATTTACCTGCACCAGAGCGACCGACTAAGCCAATTTTTTCGCCAGGTTTAATGTTTAAGTTTAAACCGTTCATTACTGGGCTTCGATTAGTCTCGTTTGCTGCTTTGCCGTAGTTAAAGTGTACGTTGTTAAACTCAATGGCACCTTGGCTTACGTTAAGCGTATCAGCATTTGGTTTATCGGCAACTTCAATAGGGTTAGACAGTGTTTTCATACCATCGGCTACGGTGCCAATGTTTTCGAACAAGCTGCTTATTTCCCACATGATCCACTGCGCCATACCGTTTAATCTAAGCGCTAAACTAACAGCAACTGCAATGGCACCTGCGCTAATTGCACTAAGCGACCATAAATAAAGTGATACAGCGGTAACTGAAAATACTAATAAATAATTTAAGCTTTGAATAACAAAGTTTAGGCTGGTTACCAAGCGCATTTGTTTGTACACAGGCTGTAAAAATACATCCATGCTTTGTTTTGCGTATTGCTCTTCACGCTGGGTATACGAAAACAATTTAATAGTAGAAATATTTGTGTAGCTATCAACAATTCGACCGGTCATTTCTGAGCGCGCATCAGCTTGTGAGCTGGCAATTTTTTTAAGGCGAGGTACAAAATAAAGCTGTACACAAATGTATAAAACTAACCAAACCAGTAAAGGGATCATTAAGCGCCAATCAGCTTCGGCAACTAAAAAGACCATTGAGCCAAAATAAACCACTATGTACATTAATACATCGAGTAGTTTGGTCACTGTTTCGCGAACGGCTAAAGAGGTTTGTAATACTTTGGTGGCTATTCTTCCTGCAAACTCATTTTGATAAAAGCTCACACTTTGGCGCAGTAAATAACGATGCGCTAACCAGCGAATCGACATAGGGTAATTGCCCAGTAATGCTTGGTGCAAAATAGCAGAATGAAAAAATACGACTACGGGCAATACCAGTAAGAGCATAACAGCCATTTTGATAAGTTCTGACTTTTGCTCTACAAACAAGGTTTCGGGTGTGTAGGCCGTTAACCAATCAACAAGCTGCCCCATATAGCTAAATAAAGAAACCTCTAAAATAGCGAGCATGGCGGCGCTGATTGACATTAGCACCAACGACAGTTCCATTCCTTTGGTGTAGTGACGACAAAAAGCAAATAAAGTCGAAGGCGGCTGAGTAGGTTGATCCTCAGGAAATGCTTTTGTCATTTTTTCAAATAATCGATACATTTTAAAAACTTAAATGGCAAATAATGGTGGCTATCATACCATTTAAGTATTTTTAAATGCAGGTTTGTAAGGTATTAATTGTGAATATGGTAGAGCGTTATTAATATAATTTAATACTTTTAAAAGTGCTTTATTTGTTTTTATAGCATTGGATTATTTAGGTTTGTACCTTTGCTCATATATAAATCGTCATATCTGAGACCACCATTACCATAAGGTTTTTTAATTGGGCCTGTATTACAGTTTGCTAAAAAATATATAAGAGGTTGTTCGCGCTTCATTCTAAATTGTGCATTTTTATACACGAGTGTTTGCTTGCTAAATTCCCCACCTTTTACGTAAACATCATATTGCTGACCTTGCTCTGAGGCTGCTGCGTTATTAACAACATACCATACGTCGTACCAGATATTTGTTTGCAGTGGCTTGGCCGATTGTTTGGTAGTGTAGTTTTGAATGTTGCTATACCCGCTGTCGGTTTTAACCATTAATGCGCCATCGTTTACAAGCCCGTTTGATTCTGTTTTATCGGTTACGCGAAGTGTTGGCTCAAACGCATCGTACGCATGTTTATTAATTAGCTCTGGCGTAAGGTTGCTTAATCCAAAAGCATGGTTATTAGGAAAAGCAGCCACGTTTATACGCATATAAAATGTGTAGGTTTGACCAACTTCAACCGCTTGTGGAAGTTTTGTATAAGAAAGCGCTTTACGATTTCCTACAATACCCTCAGCTGCGGGCTTTTTTAGTAAATAATTATTTGTAGATGCAGTTGCTTGTTCTGGTTGTATAACTGTTATTTGTGGATTTTTAACCTGTGGTTTAGTTTCATTTTGGGTATCGACACTCTGCCACTTGCTAAGTGAATTTTCAAAGTCATCAATAAGTAGCCAATCGCTCGATGTGTTTTTAGAAATGGTTGAACATGCTGATAGCGTGCTAAACAAACATAGAATTAAAACGTGTTTGGAAGACATAATTGGCTCTCGTAATATTATTGATATTTGGTTAACCAATTTAAGTTTTGGCTATAGTTTTTACTGGGAGTTATATAACCAATTTAATTTTTTTATGTCAATCATTAAAGCAATAGGTAATGGCGTGGGAACTGCGAAGATATAAAAATTATTATTCCATTCAGAAAATTAACCAGTAAACTTATCCATTAAATCAACTCAGCAAATTTCAGCTGAGTTTAAAATAATTTAATAGTTAGGATGTTATATGTATACGGGTTCGTGTTTGTGCGGTGAGGTAAGCGTTGAAGTGTCGGGCAGTATAACTAGGGCGTGTTGATCTTTATGGATTGAAATTTGTTCAATCTAGGGGCGATTTAATCGCGGCGCAAGGTTTGTAACCTAGTGGGCTAAGTAAAAACCGAGCAACAAAGAGTCAATCGTCCCTAGAAAGAACCCAAAGGGCAGCGCATGTTTGGCATCTATGCTGCGTTATCGCCTATGTATGGGGAACAACCACATATCATAGGCTCTGCCTTGCCTAAATACCAAACACACTGCTGCAAATTCAACCACCAAAGAACAACACGCCCTACTATTATTCATTGTCATTGTTCACTGTGCAGAAAAAACAGCGGGACTGCATTTGCAACCAATGGCTTTGTAAATACAGATGACTTTACAATAACTAAAGGGCAGGCACTACTTAGCGAGTATAGTTTTAAATTAGGGCGTACTCGTTACTTTTGTAAATGTTGTGGCTCGCCGGTTTACAGTAGCAACAATGATGACAAAAGCAGAATACGAATTCGTTTAGGAATATTTGATAGCGATATTACTGAGCAGGTTCTATCGCATAATTTTGTTACGTCTAAAGCTAACTGGGAGAAGCTAGAAACAAGCTTACCGTGCTATGAAAAACATGAACCTGGACGGTAACGCGTTTTATTCAATGTGGTAAATGCTGTTAATACTTTTATAAAGGTTTGGCGCAAAATTTATAAACACAGGTGAGTTTTGTATTTCATCAACGTTTATGTGCATTAATGTTTGCTGGCTTAGTATGATCACTATATTTTTGTATTCGCTAAACTCTATTATCGCTAAGCACTTAAAGTGCTGCCTTAAAAGTACTAAAAGCATTTGCAGCTCTTGGCCAGTTTGTGGATTTAAATTAATGATTACTTGCGTATTTTGCTCACTGCAGCGATTTATATTTTGCCAAAAGCTATCGCAGGTTAAAAAAGGCAGGTGATATTCACCACTAAAAATATCTATAGTGATTACGTTAAAGTGATCAGTGCATTGGGTAATATATTGTTCGGCGCATTGTAAATAGGTGCTGTGCTTAATTGGTAACTTAAAGTGCTGGGCGGCAATTAAGGCAATGCTTGGGTTTATTTCTACCGTGTTAAATGTATTTATAGTGTTTATGTAAGGCGTATTACTTTGCAAGTGATACATAATTCGCTCAAACCCTGCCGTGCCTAAACCTAAATTTAATATATTTAGTGTATCTACCGGTTTAAGTAAAAATAACATCATACACTGGTTTACCGGTACGATTACTTGCTCAGGGTGTGTAAGGTTCATAACACCCTGAATTGTAATGTCTTCATTGGTTTTTTGTGCAAGCGTTAACCAACGATATTTTTTATTTTGATACACGCATACGGGGCCGTATGCACTTTGCTGCGACTCAATAAGGTTACTTTTAACTGTATCTTCTTTTAGCTGACGCATAACTTAAACTATTAATATATAAACAATGACAGTGTGCCACGAAAAACACATTTTTTAATAGATTTTTGTGTAACAAGGTTTGTAATTTAACCTCTAAATATAATATTGTATTAGCAATTAATTAGTTAGATGTTATTCAAGGATTGAAAATAAGAACATTTATTTGCGCCGTTCATTTTGTGTGTGCTCAGTGGATGAAAAAATTAGACTCAAGAAATAAAAATACTGCCATCAATGCTGCAGCATTGTTAGCCATGATATCTACTGTATATAGTTTTCTTTTAGCGATGACGTTTGACATTCGCCACTTAGATAAAATAATCAGTACTTTTAAGCAAAACCCTTTACTTATTGGCGCTTTATTTTACGCAATCGTAATTGGAATTGTGTTTTTAATTTTGGGTGATTTTAACGGTTATAGAAGTAGAGTTAGCTCTTGTATAAATAAAGGGAACTTTAAAAAATATATTTTAGGAATAAAGCTGTGGATGTTTGGGTTAATTCCTATGACCGGTATTATGTTGATTGTACGACTCAATTAACTCTCTAACTATTACTATAACTGCGCTTTAGCGTGCTCCTTTCTGCATCTACCTCAAATGTGTTGCCATAAAATCCTAGTTAAGTAATGGTTACACTATAATAATTAGGAGCTAATAGATGCTTAAAACACCTTTAAAAATCACAACAACGTTACTCAAATTTACTGCAATTGCAGGCGCTTGCACACTTGCATTATCAGCACATGGTGAAACGCAGTTACAATATACCGACCAACAAAAGTTACACGATATAGCAAGTGAAGTATCGGCTACCCGTATCGGTAGTGACATTCAAACGCTGGTGGATTTTGGTACTCGCCATACGCTTTCTGAGACTAAATCGGATACGCGAGGTATTGGTGCGGCTAGGCGTTGGATAAAAAAAGAATTTGAAAAAATATCTGTGCAGTGTGGTGGTTGTCTGGAAATTATTGAAGTAAAGGACACTATATCGGGCGAAAAACGCATTCCTAATCCTGTTGAAGTGGTTAACATAGTGGCTATTCAACGTGGGTCGAGCGAGCCTAATCGTATGGTGATGATGTCGGGTGATATAGATTCACGTGTAAGTGATGTTATGGACTTTACTAGCGACTCTCCTGGGGCAAATGATAATGCATCGGGCGTGGCAGGAGTAATAGAAGCAGCTCGTGTTTTAAGTAAATACAAATTTAATGGTTCGGTAGTTTACGCGGCGCTTTCGGGCGAAGAGCAAGGTTTGTTTGGCGGTAAAATATTAACGGCTTATGCACAAAAGCATAACTGGCAAGTTCATGGTGTTTTAAACAACGATATGATTGGCAATATTACCGGTATTAATGGGGTAACTGATAACACGACTGCACGTATATTTTCAGAAGGTACCCGTGTTGTAGAAACAAAAGAGCAAGCTAATACTCGCCGCTTTACAGGTGGTGAAGTTGATTCTGCGAGTCGTAATTTAGCTCGCTACATAGATACTATTGCTGACAGATATATTCCTAATTTAGATACAATGCTTGTATATCGATTAGATAGATTTGGCCGTGGTGGGCATCATCGTCCATTTAATGATGCAGGTTTTGCAGCGGTGCGTATTATGGAAACTAACGAGCACTACGATCGTCAGCATCAAGATTTACGCACTGAAAATCGTGTTGAGTATGGCGATACCATTGAAGGTGTTGATTTTGACTATACGGCTAAGTTAACTTCACTTAATGCGGTAACGATGGCGTCTATGGCGTGGGCACCCGCACCGCCAAAAGAAGTTAAAATAAAGGGCGCTGTTACAGCTGATACGTCGTTTTCATGGGAAGAAAGCAGTGATGAAAATATTGCTGGCTATAAAATTTATTGGCGTTACACGAGCGAGCCGCAATGGCAGTTTAGTAAATACGTTGGTAAGGTTTCACAGTACACACTTAAAAACGTAGTGATTGATAATTATTACTTTGGTGTAGCCTCTGTTAGTAAAGACGGTATTGAGTCTCCAGTAGTTTTTCCGGGTGATGTAGGTTCGTTTGATCACAATATAAAATAATAGTTTGGCTAAAAACATAGCAAACAGAGCGCTTTAAGGTGCAAATGACCGTTTTATACTTGCACCTTATTTACTAAGCCCTTAGAGTGTTAAAAAAGAAGTAAAAGGTTATTAAAAATGCAACAACAAGAAAAAAAGCCGTTAACAGCAAAAGAGCAAGTTATAACTGATGAGCAAAGAATGCAGTGGCAACGCGAATGTTTTCAAGCAGCGCAAAAATATTTAGCCGAAAAGGGCATTATGCCAAAATCAGTAGTTGATAAAGACAGCCGATTTTTAGCACCACTTTGTGCAATGTGGAAATTTAAAGCCCAAAACGGTAAAACATATTGGGTAGTAACAGGGCGATTACCTACAGATCATGCTGAAGTAAGTGCAGCTACAGATGCTCGCGATGCAATGCGTTATTTTTCTTTGCAGTGGCAATTAAAAGCGGATCAAATTATGAGTACAGGCGCGCGTGATAAAACGCAGGTAGATTTTGCTAACTTACTTATAAATAGAGCACATGGTTTGTACGAAATGTATGATAATGAACCGCTGTGGGCTAATGAACCAAAGTAGCTACAGTTTGGGTTAAGTAACAATGTAGAGGGTGATAGCTTATTTATTGCCCTTTATATTTTAATTAATGTACAAGTGTGAAGGGGGTTGTATTAAACGCCGAAACAGAGCATTGCATACGTTGCCTAGGAATTCCCGCCTCCATAAAAACATTTCCTTGCTGAATAAAGCCATTTCGCTTAAAGCGCTCTACCTCATTTAAAATACAATTAATGCTTACTTCTTCTATACCTTGGTTGGAAGCTAATTCAACAATAAAGTTGAGAAGCGATTTATATACTTTGCGATTACGGTGTTCGGGTAATACCGCTATTCTGCCGATTAAGCCATCCGTACACAGCCGACCTGTTGCAATAGGGCAGTTTGCATCGTCTGTAACAAGTACATGTAATGCAATTTTATCTAGGCTATCAAATTCGATGTGCTTGGGGATATGTAACTCGTAAACAAAAACTCGTTCTCGAATTTTTTGTAGCATATCTTTTTTTATATCCCATTCAACCTTATCAACCAGATAGCCCATTGCAAACTCCTATTGATACCCAATTAAAATGAGTAAGCAATCACAGCAAAATTATTTAAGCCAATATCAGGTGAAAATTAAAATTTTTAACTAACCTGTATACACAATACTTTACGCTGCAAAATGCTCATCATTATTAATAAAATTGGTATTATTACTCTTGGTCTATATTAAACCAGATCCCCTCATTAACAAGTGTAGTAAAGGTTTGAGTAAAAACTAAACTTGGGTTTGTTAAATTTAATGCTGAACTTTCAAATTCAATATTATCGGTAAGTAGTTTTACCGCCGCTAAGTCAGTTAATGGCATAGCGTAATTTTCACCGTTTACACTTAATAACACTTCGGTATCGAGTTGCTGATAAATAGCACGCGTGCCACCTAAACGCTCAAACACAGCTTCTTCATCACTTAAATCATCGCTTATTTGCTCAGGTGTAAATGGAGGTTCTACTGGTGCTAAATCCATTTCATGTTTGGGCTGACTAAGCGTTGAGCCTAACCATTGTTTAAATAAATCGTCATTTTCTAAAAGTGCCGCCATCAATGTTTTAACTTTATCAACTTCAAGGTTTGTAAGTTCACCTTTTGATTTTCTTAGTGTGATGTTGTGATCCGTATAACGCTTTTGGCCACTTTCGGTATCAATAATATGATCGGCAAAGCTTGAGAGTAAATCTTGTTGATTTGGCGCCCTAAAACCAACTGAATAATTTAGCGCATTTTCTACAGCGTAACCTTCGTGAGGGCACCCTGGTGGAATATACAAAATATCGCCAGGTTCTAATATGCAATCTATTACGGCTTCAAAAGGTTCAACTTGCAGTAACTTTTTGTTTTGAGCAAACTGTTTAAGTGATGGATCAGGCAGACCTACACGCCAATGACGTTTACCTTCGCCTTGAATAATAAATACGTCGTATTGGTCTAAATGTGGACCAACACCACCATTAGGCGTTGAATAGCTGATCATTAAATCATCTATGCGCCAGTTTGGAATAAACCTAAATGGTTCTAGCAGTTGTGCAGCATCGCTATGCCAGTGATCAACTGCTTGCACGAGTAAAGTAGAGTGATCGTCTGTTAACTGCTCAAAGTCTTCAAATGGACCTTGGTGCGTTTGCCAATCATTTTTATGATTGGTGATAATACGTGACTCTATGCTTTCTTCCATTGCTAGGCCGGCAAGTTCATTAGCATCAAGCGGGTCTTGAAAATTAGCAAAACCTTGTTTGATTAAAAGCGGCTTTTTTTGCCAAAAATGGCTTAAAAACTCTTGCTCAGACAAATTATTTATTTTTAATTGATACATACATTATGCCTACTAGTTAGTGCAATGGGGTTAAAACAAAAAAAGCGAAAGGATGATCCTTTCGCTTTTTAAAAGAGCAATTTAGTTTTTAAACTAAATCATCAATAAACTCAACAGCACGACCAATGTAATTAGCAGGTGTTAGTTTTTTCATTTCTACTTTAGCGTGCTCTGGAAGGTCTAAACCATCGATGAAGTCCGCCATTATTTCTTTGTTTACACGTTTACCGCGTGTTAAATCTTTAAGTTTTTCGTATGGTTTTTCAATGCCATATTTACGCATAACCGTTTGAATCGGCTCGGCTAGTAATTCCCAGTTTTGATCAAGCTCGTCAGCTAAACGTTGCTCGTTTACTTCAAGCTTACTTACACCTTTAAGCGTTGATTGGTATGCAATAATTGCATAACCCATACCTACACCTAGGTTACGTAATACGGTTGAATCAGTAAGATCACGCTGCCAGCGAGAAACTGGTAATTTTTGTGCAAGATGAGCAAAAATAGCATTTGCTAAGCCTAAGTTACCTTCTGAGTTTTCAAAATCAATTGGGTTAACTTTATGTGGCATTGTTGATGAGCCAATTTCGCCAGCAATTGTTTTTTGCTTAAAGTGGTTAAGGGCAATGTAACCCCACATGTCACGGTCAAAATCTAACAATATAGTGTTAAAACGTGCAATTGCGTCAAACAACTCTGCAATATAGTCATGCGGTTCAATTTGTGTAGTAAATGGGTTTAGTGTTAAACCTAAGCTTGATACAAACTTATCTGCATGTGTGTGCCAGTCGTAATCTGGGTATGCGCTAAGGTGAGCGTTGTAGTTACCAACAGCACCATTAACTTTACCTAGCATCTCTACTTGTGCAATTTGCCCGCGTTGACGTTTTAAACGCATATATACGTTAGCAAACTCTTTACCCATAGTTGATGGTGTAGCAGGTTGTCCGTGCGTACGAGTCATCATTGGGATTGTTTTGTATTCAATTGCTTTGGCTTTAATTGCGCTTAAAAGTTCATCGCAATAAGGAAGTAAAACATTTTTACGCGCTTCGCTTAGCATTAAACCATGAGATAGATTGTTAATATCTTCTGAAGTACAAGCAAAGTGAATAAATTCGTTTATTGCATGAAGCTCACTGTTATCGGCTACTTTTTCTTTTAGTAGGTATTCAACCGCTTTAACATCGTGATTTGTAGTGCGTTCTATATCTTTAACGCGTTGTGCATCAGCTTCACTGAAGTTATCTACAATGGCGTTTAGAAGTGCATTAGCTTCTTCGCTAAATGCAGGTACTTCTTTAATATCGCTTGCTGCAGCTAACGCTTGCAACCAACGCACTTCAACAATTACGCGGTATTTGATTAAGCCAAATTCGCTGAAAATACTGCGCAGTTCAGTGGTTTTGCTGCCGTAGCGACCATCCACTGGAGAGATAGCCGTTAACGCTGAAAGCTCCATAATAACTCCTAAATTTTAGTTTGAACGATAGTTAAATTTTTGTTTTAGCAATGGCGAGTATTTTTCTTTTTGCAAAGAAAAAGTGACGGCGTTTACCGCCCATTTGTCGCCATAATACTGCACTTCTAATGCCGGCTAATAATAACGCACGGATTTTATTTTGAGTGAGCTGCTGTTTTAATAACTCGGGTTTACCATAAACCTGTATTCGGTGCCCAAGGGGGCTCAGCACCGACGAGTATATATCTGCTAAACCGGCAACAACGCTCTCATCGGTAATAGCAAAGTGGTCTAAACGACGATGAATATCATCAATTCGTTTACCTAATTCGTTTAAGCTTTTGTCGTTTGCACTTAGTGCTCGCTCAAGCTGCATTAAACCACCTACGTACTTTACAATTTCAACATCTTTTTGAGCGCCTGCGGTTAGCTGCGCCATTAATGTTTTGTAACCATCACGTAAGTTGTCAGTACCTTGGTAAACATCTTCTGGCGATGCCGGAGATGTTTGAATAATACTTGAAAGTAATATTTCTAAATCATGTTCGTTATTGTTGCCATATTGGGCAATTTTTTGAACTTGTTTAGCAGCCTGGCACATGGCGGCAAGCGCCATGACTTGGTGTTCATTCATTACTTAATCACCGAATCAATAATACCGCCACCTAAACAGATATCTTCTGCGTAAAATACGGCAGATTGACCTGGCGTCACTGCTTTTTGTGGCTCGTCGAACAATACGCGGGCCATGCCGTCTTCACCTACAAGTAAGGTACAGCTTAAGTCTTCTTGGCGGTAACGCGTTTTTACTGTGCAGCGAGTTGTGCCTTTAGGGCCAATACGGTCTACCCAGTGAAGTTGGTTTGCGTTAAGACCGTTGCTGTATAGGCGAGGGTGATCTTTACCTTGGCCCACAATAAGTACATTTCGCTCAAGGTCTTTATCTACTACGTACCAAGGCTCACCAGAACCTTCTTTCATTCCACCAATTAACAAGCCTTTGCGTTGTCCAAGTGTGTGGTACATTAAGCCTTCGTGTTCGCCTACGTTATTACCGTCTGTGTCTTCGATAACGCCAGGTTGTGCTGGTAAGAACTTTTGTAAAAAGTCTTTAAATTTACGCTCACCAATAAAGCAGATACCTGTACTGTCTTTTTTATCGTGAGTGATTAGGTCTTGTTCTTCTGCTATGCGGCGTACTTCTGGTTTTTCGATATCGCCTACAGGGAATAACGTTTGGCCAATATGTTCATGGCTTAGAGTATATAAGAAGTAGCTTTGATCTTTATTGTTATCAAGTCCGCGACACATTACGTATTTGTCATCGCGAAGCTCGCGGCGAACATAGTGACCCGTTGCAATAAAGTCAGCACCTAGTGCTTGAGCAGCAAATTCTAAAAAGGCTTTAAATTTAATTTCTTTGTTACACATTATATCTGGGTTAGGTGTACGACCTGCTTTGTATTCAGCTAAAAAGTACTCAAATACGTTGTCCCAGTATTCTGCTGCAAAGTTTACTGTGTGAAGTTCAATGCCTAACTTATCACACACTGCTTGTGCATCTTTTAAGTCATCAGCGGCAGCACAGTATTCATCATTGTCGTCTTCTTCCCAGTTCTTCATAAACAGGCCTTCTACTTGGTAGCCCTGTTGTTGTAATAAATATGCAGATACAGAAGAATCAACACCGCCGGACATGCCAACAATGACTTTAATGTGACTATTTTCGCTCATGAATAATTTCGCTTATACAGATTGCTGTTAACTTGGAAAGGCCGCGATTATAGCATGTATTTTGTTTGTGCTTAAAGAGACTAAGGGCGCAAAGAGGGGAATTAGTCAGTATTTTATTTATATAACAAATAGCAAACTAGACTTAAGCGCGTTATCAGGCTGTAACTTTAGTAATATTAAAGTGATCTTTACTAATAAATTAAGACTATAGAATAATTCATGTAGTTATTAAGTTTTATTAATAGTATTTTCTTTTAAAACTACTAGAGTAAATATACACTTAATAAAATAAAAATAGTGGTGAGTATATGAATGTAAACCACTTTAAGTCGCTTGATATATAGTCAATGGAATGAATATATGAATTATGCCTATCAAATAAACAAGATAAATTCTTTAGTTGAACACTACACACGCAAATCTGATTTTGTGGATAGTGAATTACTCTCCAGTAAAACGACAGAGTTTAAAAAGTCAGCCTATCACCTTTTTTATGAGTTAATAAAACTCAAAAACCCTCATATTTACCAAGAACCAAACCATGTACATGAGTTATTTAGCTTAATAAAGGGTTCAACCTTTAAAAAGAACATTGAGCTAAAGGTGCTGGAGCATGTGGAGCACTGGTGGCTTGAATGGTATTTCGCTTTAGAAATGGATGAAAAGCTTAGTATTGAAAAAAGTGATATGCCAATGAGTTACTTACCTCAAAGTACACTCAACCCTATGCGCAAACATGAGATAAGTCACTACGCTAGGTTATTTACCGTTTTGCCAATGCCGGTATGTAATGTGTGTGCTAAGACGGGTGATATTTTGAAAGTTAATCAACGTTTTGTAGATGTTTTTGGTTATACAGTAGAGGATGTACCTAATCTTAAATCGTGGTGGGAAAAAGCGTATCCAGATCCGCAATACAGAGCACTTGCAAAAGAGCTGTGGCAAGACTCACTTGAAAAAGCGCTGAATAATAATAACGATATACCCGCAAATAACTATCGTGTGTCTTGTCATGATGGCTCACAAGTGATGATGGAGATATCAGGGATTGATATAGGTGAAGAGTTCTTAGCTGTTTTTAATGATGCTACAGAGCGTTTAGAGGCAGAGGATATACTCAGAGATATGGCCTTTTTAGATGCATTAACCAAAATCGCAAATAGGCGTCGGTTTGATGAAAAACTAACGCATGAGTATGAACGAGCAAAAGAATGCGAAGGCATGCTATCGATGATTATTATCGATATTGACTATTTTAAACAATTTAATGACCGATATGGGCATGTAGCGGGCGATACGTGTTTATATGATGTGGCTCAAAAAATTGCTTCAACGGTTAGTCGCCCAGAAGATTTTGTTGCTCGCTATGGGGGAGAGGAATTTGTTGTTTTATTACCTCAAACCGATAGGCAAGGGGCGTTGTTTATAGCTGAGCAAATACAAAAAGCTGTAGAAAACTTAGCTATTGCACACCAGGATAGCTTTACCGGATTTTTATCTATAAGTATGGGTATTAATACCATCAGTGACTATACAAATAGTGATGAAATTAGCTTTGTTAAAGCCGCTGATAACGCCCTGTATTATGCTAAAAAACAAGGGCGTAATTGTATAGCGCTAAGCTCAGAGTAAATAAAATAGAGTTAATTACTTTATTTAAGCTAACCCCCCAATATAGTTAATTGTAAATAGTTTCTAGGCTTAATACTGGTCGATTCAGGCTGTCGTTAATACACTTCAACACTAAAGGGCTTCTAAGCGGTAATAATTTTATTTGCTCTAATGTATACCAGTTAGCGCTAATAATGTCGGTATCTACTGGCGTTGGTGCTTTTATATTATTAGGCGCTTCAAATAAAAAGCAGAACCGTAAATAGTGTACTCCATTTTCGGCATGTAAATTATACACACCTAAAAAGCCGACTGGCTCAAGCGCTAAGCCTGTTTCTTCAAGTAGTTCTCTGCTTGCGGCTTGTGCAAGTGTCTCATTTTGTTCTAAATGACCCGCAGGTTGATTGTAACAAATTTGCTTTGTAAATTTATCGCGCTCTTTGACAAGTAAAAACTCATTTTGCTTTTTTACTATTGCTGCAACCGTTACATGCGGTTTATGCATCAACTACGCCCTTAATTACTTTGTATTCACCACAATTAATATCATCCAACGTATAGTTGCCAATACTGTAGCGAATAAGGCGAAGTGTAGGGTGACCAATATGCGCGGTCATTCGACGAACTTGTCTGTTTTTACCTTCATTAATGGTAATACTTAGCCAAGTGGTAGGGATTGCTTTTCGCTCGCGTACAGGCGGATTACGAGTCCAAATTGTAGGTTCATCAATTATTTTAACGTTAGCGGGGAGTGTAAGCCCGTCTTTAAGTTCTACGCCATTACATAAATCATTAATTGATTCACTTGTTGGTTCACCTTCAACTTGTGCCCAGTAGGTTTTATTCGTCTTTTTATCAGGTGCAGTTAAGCTGTTTTGCAATTTCCCACAGTTTGTTAAAAGTAATAAACCTTCACTGTCTCTGTCTAATCTTCCTGCTGCGTAAACTTCTTTAATAGGGATGAACTCAGCGAGAGTTTTTCTGTCTGCGTCATCCGTAAATTGGCATAGCACATCAAATGGTTTATTGAATAACACAATTTTTCTGTCTTTAGATGCTATTTGCGGCTTTATCTCTCTTTTACCTGAAGGCGTTTTGTTAAGTGCACTGCGTGAATAAGTACGCCCTGTACTTCTTTTTGGCTTGGATTCAGTTACTTGATTATTGCCTGATTTAGATCTCATTATATGCACCTAGCTGGTTTTGGTAATCCGGCGATTTTTGTTGCTTGCTTAGCAGGACCTTTAGGGAATAATTTATATAAATAAAGGCTGTTTCCTTTATCTTCACCGAGTGCTTTAGCCATTGCTTTTACAAGCATCCGAATTGCTGGGCTAGTGTTATATTCAATATAAAAATCACGAACAAAGTTAATGACTTCCCAGTGTTGAACGCTAAGGGTAATGTTTTCTTGGATAGCAATTACAGGTGCAAGCTCCTTTGACCACAAAGTATGGTCAAGCAAGTAGCCTTGTTTGTCGGTTTCAATCTGTTGGTTGTTAAATTCAAGCATGAGTTACCACGTAATTGATTGATTAGTTGATAAAGTGAGTGCTACAAAGTCTTCATAGCTAATGGCTTTATCGTTATCTGTTAATTTTATTGCACGTACTTGCGCGTCTTGTTCAAGTATTAACAGTGTATCTGCAAATTGCCTAAATTGTTTTTTTGCAAAGCAGGCATCACCAACAAGTAGCACGTTATCGTCTGATAAAATTAAGTTCTCTAGCTGATTTGCCGAATAATAGTTAAGCGGCTTAGAAAAAATATGTAATGTACTCATAAATTCACCACATGTTGCTGCGCTTTGATTAGTGTTTGTTGTTGGCTAAAGTTGAGTGCTTTTGCCTCTATGAGTAAATCATGTTTATTTAAACCATAATCAAGCAATGACTTTTCACACACGTAGATGTTTTCAACATCATAGATTTCGAGTGTTTTAATGTTTTTAAAAAAATCTTTTAATCCAATATTGTTTGGTTGTTGATGCTTTTTTAAAGCTAAAACGGCGGGGCCGCTAAACAACCAACTCACATTTTGGTCAACGGCAGCAAATATCAATGTCATATCAAGTGCATCACGAATATTTAAATCGTCAAATGGACTGCACTGACTCATTACTAATACGTTTATCATTTAAATTGCACCCATTTATCAGCGTCGCTTGCAAGCATTGCAAATTCAGCTAACCCTGCAACTGCAAATACACCTGTGTTTTTAATATCTAACCCGCGTTTTTCAGCGGCGGTAACACACAGCATTAAATTTAGTTTTTGATCGGCGAGTTGCTGCCAAAGTACTGAAATTTGAAGTTCGTCTGAGGATAAATCAAAGTGGGTAGATGCTTGATAAATACCTTGCTGGTATAAAAAAATAGCATCAATGGTGTGCCCTTGGGCTAAACATGCATTCGCAAACTTAACTAACCGTTGCGTGGTATCGTGATCGGATGGTGGTGTATGTAATGAAAGAACAAAACGTGACAAAACAATTCCAATAAAAAAGCCCCAATTAAGGGGCTATTTTAACAGAACTATTTAATTAGTCATCACTTGCGCCAAGTAGAGCAAGTAAAGACGTAAATAAGTTATATACGCTTAGGTATAAAGACACTGTTGCGCGAATGTAGTTGGTTTCGCCGCCGTTAATGATTCGGCTTGTATCGAATAAAATCAAGCCAGACATGATCAATACAACTGCCGCATTAAGCACCATAAACATAAGTGAACTGCCAACAAAAATATTAACAATGCTAGCTACAATCACAACGATTAAGCCAACCGTTAAAAAGCCACCCATGAATGAGAAGTCTTTTTTAGTGTTCAGTGCATAAGCAGATAAACCAAAAAAGATAAGCGCCGTAGAACCTAACGCTTGCATAATAAGCATTGGGCCATTAGGCATTGCAGCATAATGGTTAAGCAATGGACCTAAGCCTGCCCCCATTAAACCTGTGAAAGCAAACACCCAAAATACACCAGATGCTGTATCTGCTTTTTTATTTACAACAAATAATAAACCGAACGAAACAAGTGTAAACACAATTCCCATAAAGTAAGGTAATTGTAGTGCCATTGAAATACCGGCTGTAACAGCACTGAACGCAAGTGTCATAGCTAGTAAAAAGTAGGTGTTTTTAAGTACCTTGTTTGTTTCAATGGTAGACATTACCGGTTTCGCGGTATTGTACGATTGATTAAACGCCATTGTAGAGCTCCTTTAAGTGAAACGTGTGTGTTTCGATAATTTAACTAAAATTAGATTACCAACTCTTATATGTTTGGGCAAACCTTTGTAGATCAATAGAGTTAAATATTTAAATAAAAGAGTATTGACGGCTAAATTAAAAACACTTTGTTCTAACTTTAGACAAATTAATTGTTTTTTAAGCACTTAAACAATTAATTTAAAAAAAAGCTTCACAAAAGGGATGGGTTTCCCTATTATGCAGGCCGTGCGGAGAGATGGCAGAGTGGTCGAATGCACCGGTCTTGAAAACCGGCATGGGTTTATAGCCCATCTAGGGTTCAAATCCCTATCTCTCCACCACTTATTTAATAAGTGTGTGGTAATTAAAGTATCATTCATTTAAATAGTTATTAGTACACTCTTACTTTTAACTTAGCAGTATCGGAGAGATGGCAGAGTGGTCGAATGCACCGGTCTTGAAAACCGGCATGGGTTTATAGCCCATCTAGGGTTCAAATCCCTATCTCTCCACCATATAACAAAATAGCCCGCTAATTTAGCGGGCTTTTTTTGTTCAAAAAAAGTACTGCACTTGCTCATGCTTGAGATTCATTCTAAAACTCAAAAGAGAACATATCGTTTAATTGAAATGTTATACCAATTCGCATAAGTATTTAAGCAATTCAACGAATTAAATCACGCGCTAAACTACTGAACGATTTTATTTGATACGTTAATGGTCAGTAGTGGAGTTGTTAGCTTCTTGCGAGGCTCTGCAAGGCATTGGTGATCTCATTCATTCGGATTGTTGTAACTTTACCATGAACCTGCGATATCAGATCACCGTTCTTATCCAAAACAACAATGACTGCTTCATCACTATCTGAGGGCACACCTAACGCTTCTTCCATGACCTGTGAGTTCAGAATCCAAGTTTGATCGTGGTAGCGTTGCGGTACTTTTTCTTTTGCCCGACCAATGGCATCCTCTTCCGACATAAAGAATGGTAAATTGACAGCTAGGACGTCCCGAATCCGATATTTATCATGATCGATTTTTGAACGTAATGTGTTAACCCACTCCCGAGTAGATTTTGCGGCATTACGAGACGGCGTAAGTATGAGTAGTGTTGGTTGACCTATCAGTTTGTTACTGTCTACTTTTTCGCCATTGAGTGTTGTCGCTGTAAACGACGGCCATGGTCCATCGCCTGCAAAAGCGGACGGCCCGCATAGTGTTAGTATCGCAATAAGCGGGAGCTTAAAAATAAGTTTAAATGTTGAGTGGTAAAGTGTTTTGGGCTTTATTGGTCTGGGCATTATAGTATTCCTCAGGTCAGTGGTGGGGCGCAAAATATCAGAGCAAGCAAAATTCAAACACATAAGCAGTAATATTCAGAACAGACTCTTTTTCAAATTATCTTAGCTCTCAGATCCAATAAGCAAACAGCAAATATACAATAAGCGATTGCAGAGATTTCATCTGTTTGCATTCGAACTTTTAGCTAGCTTGGTAGGTCGTTGTAATTTATTCATTGTTGATATTATCAAGCGCTTGGCGAACTTCATTCACAATTAAATTTTTTGCCAATTTTTCATCGATATCGGGCACATCCCAGCCAAAAATAGTGCGATATTTCTCAATCAAATTACTGACGTCTTCAATAATATCGTTGCGATGGGCTGCTAACTCTAGTTTTTCTATTTTAGCCATATTCAATTCACCTTAAAATGTATAGATAAATCTAGATTAGCCTTGTATTCATGCTACTTCGGTGCGATAGCGAACAGATTGAATGAGAATATTGCTGCAAGCTTTTAAATATAAACTCTATTAACAAAACAATGATTTATTGTTTGCCATCTTTAACTTGGAGCAAATACGTCATGTTACATACTCTGAATGATTTAAAAAATTTAGCCATTGATGCATCGGATGGAGATATTGGGCTTACCAAAGATTTTTATTTTGATGATAAACACTGGGTGATCAGATATTTGGTGGTTGAAAGTGGCACTTGGCTATTGAGCAAAAAAATATTACTTTCACCTATATCAATTAAAAAGTTGAATCAGAAACCACAGACGCTCACTGTTACAATTTCAAGAAAACAAGTTAAAAATTGCCCTGATATGGATAGCGAAAAGCCAGTTTCTAGGCAGTATGAGCTAGAATACATGCGATATTATGGTTACTCACATTATTGGGATAACACTGATATTTTGGGAGGTGATCCCGGCCCTAATATGATGTCACCTGGTAATTATAGTGTCGCACCAAAGCCTGATAACTTAGATGCACCAGATAATTTCGCAGATGTTGATGCTGCATTATCTCAAGATAATGATCATCATCTACGCAGTAGTAATGCAGTAACGGGTTACAAACTTGATGTCATAGACGGTGATCTAGGTCACTTACAAGGTATGTTGATAGATACCGACACCTGGGAAATTCGTTATTTGATTATTAACACCAGTAATTGGTGGTTGGGTCATCTGGTTTTGATTGCTCCCAAATGGATTAAAGAGGTGAGTTGGCCTACTTCTAAAATTTATGTTGATATGACGCAGCAGCAAGTGAAAGATGCCCCCACTTTTGACCCCTCAGTGCCTTTTAATCTAGAACATGAACAAAATTTGCAAACTCATTATGGTTGTAATGTTGAATAACAATACTACCTTTAAATGAGGTCTTTGATTGGTTTGTTTACGTTATTAAATAAGTATTCTTGTAGTAAGTCGTTTAATTCAACTATTTAATTCGAGAGTGTGGGTTCAAATCCCGACCTCTCGATCCATTAACAAAAAAGTCTAGTGCTTGTCTTTATTAAATTACCGAGCTTATATATTGTATGTTTTATCATCATAAGTTACGACCATAGTCTCTATTTCTAAGCTTTAGATCTTGGTGCATGCTTAATACATTAAAATTTATACTCTGTATTAAGGATTATTAGATGAAACATCAACTCGCAAAAAGCGTCGCGCTTTCATTATTGTCCCCGGTAATTATTGGCAGCTTGTTAGGATTGTATTATGCACTAACGCTACAGGGTGATTTCTTATCCGTATTTTTTCAACTGTTGATGACTGCTATCTCAAATGCACATATTGTAGGCTTAACAATGGCGGCCTTTGTTGTGCCAGGGTATTTACTAATGTTTAAGTATTCTAAAGTTAATTATTCAGGTGTATTAACGCTTGGTTTGTTAGGTGGCGCTATATTTAGTTACTTATTAAGTGCCTCAACTGGCGAGATATTTTTGATTAATAGTGTTATGTCAGCATTTGCAGCCGGACTGTTTTTATTTGGTCTTCGTAAATCGGTAAAAAATAATCGCAGCATTATTGACCAAGCACGCTGATAAACGGTGCGATTTCCTTTTTTTTACCTCCAAAAGGTTCCAATTTTTCACGACAAAGAGTACCTTTAGCTACTGTATGTTTAATAAGAAGTAGTTTGGTATGCAAAAGCACGATTTTTACCAGTCATTAGTTAAGCAAACTGAATCGCTGATAGCTGGTGAATCTAATGTAATTGCCAATTTGGCAAACATAAGCGCGCTGTTATTTACCTCTTTAGAAGATGTAAATTGGGCGGGCTTTTACTTTATGGATTCTCCTACTGAATTAGTACTTGGTCCGTTTCAGGGTAATCCTGCATGCATCCGTATTCCCGTTGGGAAAGGGGTATGTGGGACAGCTGCGGCAACCGCAGAAACACAATTAATTGAAGATGTTCACGCTTTTGACGGCCATATAGCCTGCGATGCAGCGTCTAACTCTGAAGTAGTTGTACCTATCATGAAACATGGTAAAGTATTCGCAGTACTAGACATTGATAGTCCAAGTATTGGTCGATTTGATGCTGATGATAAAGCTGGTCTTGAAGCATTAGTGAAATGCTTAGAGGCGAGCCTGTAATGAAAGATTTGCTAAATGTTCAAGACTACCTATTTGCTGTGCAAGATGTTGGCGACTGGGAAGGCGAAGAAGAGCATGTAGCGGAAACGCTCAATGATTTAATTCATATTGCATGGGATCGTCTTCCAGATGATTCAGAATGTGAATTTATTGATGAAACAATTAATGGTATTTGGGAACACCTTCGGGGTGATATGGCTGTAATAGAAGCCGATTTCGAAGAGTTGGTCGACTGGGTAACACACTACGTCGATTCGTCCCTTGATGAAAAGATGTGAAAAATAGGTTCTAAAATGGAAACCACAAACAAGCTAAAAGATATTAATGAAGTGTTGGAATTTTTATATCAAGAATTCCCACAATGTTTTAAACAAAAAGATGGCATCAAGCCGCTTAAAGTAGGTATTTTTAAAGATATTGCTGAGCGTATTGAAGGGTCTGAAAAAGTAAGTAAGACTCAAGTTCGTCAAGCGCTTAGAAAATACACGTCTAATTGGCGTTATTTAGAAGCTGTGACAAAGTCAGAGTTTCGTATTGATCTTGATGGTAATCAAGGTGAAAAAGTTGAGCAAGAGCATATCGACCATGCACAAAAAGCATTGGAAGAAAGCCGCGCTAAAATGGCAAAACGCAAAAAACAACAGCGTCCTCGCCAAGATTCTGATTCTAAATCTTTCAAGAAAAAACCAGCTCATGCTAGCAAAGCAGGCGATAAAAACGCACCTGCGGCTAACAAACCTGCTAAAGCAGCGCCAGTTAAACGTTCAGGAAAAATTGAACCTTTACCAGCAACTGAGGTCAAGGTTAATAATAAGGTTAAGGTTAAACTTGGCCAAGCACTTGTAAATGCAGTAATCACTGAAGTGAACAAAGATGACGTTCATGTTGAATTAGTGACAGGTATGCAAGTTAAAACCAAAGCTGACAGCTTATACATCGTTTAAGTTGTAAATAAATTAAGGAGTTGTGTATGAGTAAAAAGTTTACGCTCATTCCGTTAGTTGCTGCCCTGTTTTCAGGTTCATTATTTGCTGCTGTAGAAGCCGTTACAATTGACGATTTACCCCAGCTTAAGCAAGAGAGTCAACATGGTACTGCTAGCAAACGAGTGGCTAGCTTATTTGCTCGTTCACACTATACACCGGTTCGATTTAACGATGAGCTTTCTAGTAAAGTGTACGATCGTTATATCGAATCCCTTGATTTTAACAAAAGCGTTTTCTTAGCCAGCGATATCGCTTCTTTTGAGCAATATCGTGATGACTTTGATAACGCTATTACTACCGGTAAATTAGACTTTACGTTTGATATTTTTAACTTAAGTCTTAAACGCCGTTTTGAACGTTACGAGTATTCACTTACTTTACTTGAAAAAGAAATGACGTTTGATAAAGAAGATGAATACTTTTTTGACCGTGAGGATTCAGCATGGCCTGTGTCACAAGCTGAGCTTGATGAAATTTGGCGTGAGCGTGTAAAGTACGACGCACTGCGTTTAAAAATGACGGGTAAAGATTGGGAAGGCATTAAAGAAGTGCTGACCAAACGCTATAAAAATGCAGAAAAACGTTTAGTACAATCTAATTCAGAAGATGCTTTTCAAATTGTTATGAATTCGCTAGCACGCAGTATTGAGGCGCATACGTCTTATTTATCGCCACGTCGAGCAGAGCAATTCAAAATGGATATGGACTTAGAGCTTGAGGGCATTGGTGCCGTACTAAGCCCTGATGAAGACTACACTGTTATTCGCAGCTTAGTGCCGGGAGGCCCTGCAGATAAAACAGATCAAATTAAAGCTGATGACCGCATTATTGGTGTTGCGCAAGATGGCGAAGAATTTGTAGACGTAATTGGCTGGCGTTTAGATGACGTAGTTGATTTAATTAAAGGTCCTAAAGGGACTAAAGTACGTCTACAGTATTTAAAAGGTGTTGACGCTCACGGCGCACCTAAAGTTGTTGAAATCACGCGTGATAAAATTCGACTTGAAGATAGAGCGGCTAAATCAGAAGTATTTGAAGCCAAATACTCTGATTTAACAAGTAAAGTTGGCGTGATTGAAATTCCAGGCTTTTACAATAATCTTTCGAAAGATGTAAAAGCTGAACTGGCTAAGCTTAAAGAAGAAAAAGTTGATGGTATTATTATCGACTTACGCCAAAATGGTGGTGGTTCTTTATATGAAGCAACACAACTGTCTGGTTTGTTTTTTGACCAAGGTCCAGTTGTTCAAATTCATACCTTAAATAACCGTATTGAAGAGCAAAAAGACCGCGATGGTATAACTTATTATGATGGTCCTTTAACTGTTTTAGTTGATCGTTACAGTGCCTCTGCTTCTGAAATATTTGCAGCAGCTATGCAAGATTACGGTCGTGCGGTTATTATTGGCGAACAAACTTTTGGTAAGGGTACTGTGCAGCAGCACAAAGGCTTAGGCCGCGCTTACGATTTATACGATAATGCGCTGGGTAGCGTGCAGTATACAATTGCTAAGTTTTATCGTATTAACGGTGGTAGTACGCAACATAAAGGTGTGATCCCTGACATTTCGTTTCCATCAGCAATCGATCCTGCAGAGTGGGGCGAAAGTAAGCAAGATAATGCACTTCCTTGGGACAGCATTGTTAAAGCGAAATACAAAAAACTAGGTAATCTAACACCTATTATTACGTACCTTGAGAAACAACACGAAGTACGAATTAAATCAGAACCAGAATTTGGTTATGTATTTAATGACATTACCTTATACAACGAAGAGAAAGACCGTAAAACTATCTCTTTAGTTGAAGCTACGCGTATTAAAGAAAAAGATGAAGGTGAAGCACGTGCACTTGTACGTACTAACGAACGTCTTAAGCGTTTAGGTAAAGATCCGGTAGAAAACTTAGACGATTTACCTGAAGTAATTGAAGAGCTTGACCCATTTTTGGAAGAAGCTGCATTAATTACTCAAGATTATATTAATTATGGTCGTATAGCTAAGAAGTAACAATTGGTTTTACCTCTATAAAAAAGGCGCTTTAGCGCCTTTTTTACTACCTAAAATTTACTAAATTGTTATAATCCTTGATTACATAAAGTTGAGCTAGATTTATGACGCTCAATTAATGCGCTTTACGTGCTAAAAATAATAATTAAACACACAGTAAGTGTGTGTAGGAGTCTCTACTTTGAAGCTATTGGATGACAAACCAATCAAGCCCGCCTCGTTTTTTGATGCATTAATTCCTATCTCTGTATTAATTTGTTTACTTGGTGCTGCAGTTTACTTATTTGGTGATAACTCTTCATCAGGCCCTAACCAAATTGCACTTTTATTTGCTACTTTTGCAGCGGCTTTAATTGGGCTTAAAAACGGTTATACATGGAAAAAGTTAGAACAAGCCATGATTGAAGGTATAACGCTTTCGCTTGGCGCTATCCTAATTTTACTTATGGTAGGTGCGTTAATTGGCACTTGGCTACTTTCTGGAACTGTACCAACTTTAATTTATTATGGCTTGCAAGTTATAAATCCAAGTTGGTTTTATGCAGCGAGTTGTTTAATTTGTGGCATTGTAGCTATGAGTATTGGTAGTTCTTGGACTACTGCCGCTACGATAGGTGTTGCTTTATTAGGCGTTGCAACGGGTCTTGGGCTTGAGCAAACAGTTACAGCAGGCGCGGTTATATCTGGCGCGTACTTTGGCGATAAGCTAAGCCCGCTGTCTGAAACAACCAATTTAGCGCCAGCAGTTGTAGGCGCTGATTTATTTGAGCATATTCAACATATGCTGTGGACGACAGTACCAAGTTTTGTAATTGCACTGATTATATTTATATTCATGGGCTTTAACGCAACTGCTTCAAGCGAAGCGGGGCGCATTGATGAAATAACGGCTATTTTACAGCAAAACTTTAATATTGGTTTTGAAATGCTAATCCCGCTAATTGTACTTTTAGTTTTAGCGATTAAAAAAATGCCAGCCTTTCCTGCTATCTCTATCGGTGCTGTTGTGGGCGCTGTTTGGGCCATGTTGTTTCAATCTGATTTAATTGCTAGCCAAATTGATGTTTCTCAAGGGCAGCTAGTTGGCTATTTTAAGCTTGTTTGGACGACGTTTTTTGATGGTTTTAGCATAAGTACAGGCGATGACAAAATGGACTCCCTGCTCAGTGGTGGCGGTATGTCCGGAATGCTTACAACCACATGGCTTATTATGACCGCACTGATGTTTGGTGCCATTATGGAAAAAACAGGCCTTTTGGATATTTTTGTTAAAAGCATACTTAAAATAGCTAAAAGTACGGGATCGTTAATTGCGGCAACAATAGCAACGTGTATTGGTACTAACGTGATAGCGGCCGATCAATATATTGCAATTGTTGTACCTGGTCGTATGTTTAAAGATGAATATGAAAAACGTGGTTTGAAGCCTGTTAACTTATCTCGTACATTGGAAGATGGCGGTACAATTACCAGCCCACTAATTCCATGGAACACGTGTGGCGCATATATGCAAAGCGTTTTACTAATAAATCCTTTTGATTATGCACTCTACGCTTTCTTTAACTTAATTAACCCTGTTTTAGCGGTGGTTTATGCCTACTTGGGCATTAAAATTTTACGTATTAAGCCAAAACAATCCGCCTAATTTTAAACAGCTCCTTTTAACTTAAAAGGAGCTGTTTTGGAGTATCTATGACTGAATCAAGTAAACCTCAAGCACAATATCTTAAAGACTATAAAGCTCCTGATTTTTTAATTGACCACACAGAGCTAACCTTTGACTTACAGCCATTATCAACCAAAGTAAGCTCTTTGCTAACGCTTACGCGTGTTGGTGATAAAAAAGCACCTTTAGTGCTTGATGGTATTGATTTACGCTTACTGTCTTTATCTATTGATACGGTTGATATAACTGATTATGAAATTATTGGCGAGCAGCTAATAATTAATAACCTACCGGATAGTTGCCAATTAAGTATTGTGACCGAGATATCGCCTGAGACGAATACTTCTCTAGAGGGTTTGTATTTATCTGGCGGTGCGTATTGTACACAGTGTGAAGCGCAGGGTTTTAGAAAGATCACCTATTACATGGATCGCCCTGATGTACTTGCCACGTTTGATGTAACTATTATTGCCGATAAAAAGTATCTACAACTTCTTTCTAATGGTAATCAAGTAGACAGTGGTGAAACACAAGATGGTCGTCATTTTGTGAAATGGCAAGACCCATTTAAAAAGCCGAGCTATTTATTTGCACTTGTAGCGGGCGATTTTGATGTTTTAAAAGATACGTACACGACTAAAAGCGGCAGAGATGTAGAATTAGCATTGTTTGTTGATAAAGGTAATTTATCTAAAACACCCCATGCTATTGCCTCACTCAAAAAGGCAATGCAGTGGGATGAAGAACGCTTTAATTTAGAGTATGACCTTGATATTTATATGATTGTAGCCGTCGACTTTTTCAACATGGGCGCGATGGAAAATAAAGGGCTAAACGTTTTTAATAGTAAATGCGTATTAGCCAATCAAGAAACAGCCACAGATAAAGACTACCATACGATTGAATCCATTGTAGGGCATGAGTACTTTCATAACTGGACAGGTAACCGAGTTACTTGTAGAGATTGGTTTCAGTTATCGCTAAAAGAAGGGTTAACTGTATTTAGAGACCAAGAGTTCAGTAGTGATTTAGGCTCTCGTGCACTTAACCGAATTGATGCGGTCAAAGTTATGCGTACGCATCAGTTTAGCGAAGATGCAGGCCCTATGGCTCACCCAATTCGCCCTGAGAAAGTTATTGAAATGAATAACTTTTATACAGTAACTGTATACGATAAAGGTGCTGAAGTTATCCGTATGATGCACACATTACTGGGTGAAACTAACTTTCAAAAAGGGATGACGCTTTACTTTGAGCGCCACGATGGGCAAGCAGTTACATGTGATGACTTTGTAAGTGCAATGAGCGATGCATCAGGTGTTAATTTAGAGCAATTTAAACAATGGTACAGCCAATCAGGTACACCGCGTTTAAATGCAATTCAAGAATTTGATAGCAGCTCAAATACGTACACTTTGACAATCGAGCAAGCAGCGCCGGCTAATCAGCCAGAGAATAAACCGCTTCATATACCTTTTGCTATTGAACTACTTGATGCCAATGGGCAAAGTATTGCTCTGCAATATAAAGGTAAAAAGCTAGATTATGTACTTGATGTAACAAATACGACTCAAACATTTAGCTTTGACAATATTTTAGAAAAGCCTGTTGCGGTTTTACTCGAAGACTTTTCTGCTCCTTGTATTTTAAACCAGCAAACAACAGAGCCCGAACTATTGCATATTATGCGTTTTGCGCGCAGTGATTTTTCACGTTGGGATGCACAACAGCAGCTATTCATTAAGGCGATTAAATCTCAAATCACCGATGCAACGAATAGCGTATTAAGCAGCGAAATTATAAATGCGCTACGTGTACTTATAAACACCAAAGAGGGCGATTTAGCTTTAATTGCAGAGCTGTTTAAATTGCCGAGTTTTGACACGTTAGCTGCTGAATTTGATGTAATACCTGTAGATGACATTATTGAAATAACAGAAAAGTTTGAGCAACACATTGCTGATGAACTTGCTGATGAGCTTCTTAGTTGTTACGAATCTCTTGAAGATGATGGCAGTATAAGTGCAAGCGCTGTTGCGAATCGTGCTTTAAAGCAAATATGTCTGCACTACCTTGCTAAAACACAAAGCCCAGAAGCTGTAACCTTTATTAAAGAAGCTGCAAGCTCGACTAATATGACTAATGTACTTGGTGCCCTAAGCGCTGTGGTAAAAGCTTCACACCCTGTTAGAGACGAGCTTTTGAGTCATTTTGATAGTCAGTGGCGTCATGATGTTTTAGTCATGGATAAGTGGTTTGCACTGCAAGCTATGCAATCAGGCAGTACTGCTATAGATGATATTAAGGCACTTTACGAACACCCGTGTTTTGATTTTTCAAATCCTAACCGTGTACGTGCACTTGTAGGAAGTTTTAGCCACTTTAATACAGCACAATTTCATCGAGCAGATGCTCAAGGCTATGCGTTATTAGGTGATTTATTAATAAAACTTAATGCAATTAATCCACAAAATGCATCTCGTATGTTAACACCGTTTATGTCGTGGAAGCGTTACGATGATGTACGCTCACAAGCAATGAGACTGCAATTACAACGCTTAGCCAACTTAGATGGCCTAAGTGCTGACTTGTATGAAAAGGTTGAAAAAGCGCTCGCATAAATGATTGAGTATTATTTTATCTTGAGATTGAGCTATAACGAGTGCATGGATTACTACCATGGCCGTTTTAGCTCTTTACAAGTTGTAGAGGATGGCGGTAAAACAATTCGTTTTGCTGCTACGCATTTGAGGCCCTTCATTTCGAGCTTGGGTGTACGTGGCCGTTTTAGACTCTTATTAACCCCCGAAAACAAGTTCATCCGCCTAGAGCGAGTGGCCTGACACTCGGTTTTTATGTTATATATACATAAAAATATTGTATTTTTGTTAATTTCAATTTGTCCTATTGTTAAATTACGTGTATAAATTATCTGGTACGACGTCTTACCAATACGTAAGCGTTAACCAGAATAAAAAGTATATGACAGATTAAAGCGAGTATTTGTAATTTCACTGATTCGCTTCTATCGTTATGATTACACTAAAAACAATAACTTGATCACACAAAATGACCCGCGACAGGGGGGAACCAAAATGATAAGAAGATCGCTTTTTGTTAAAAATAGAATCGCTATAGGTTTAGCAGCCGCTAGCTTAGGTTTATCTGCAGCAAGTACTCAAGCTGTAACATTTGAAGCTGGAGGTTTTGATATTACCTTCGATTCAACCTTTTCATATGGGCAAAGTGTTCGCGTAGAAGATAGAGACTTTAACCTAATTGGTAAAAGTAATAATCCAGCATTTGATTGGACAGGATACAACCCAGCGCTAAACAACACTATTTACTCATCTCAAGATGTATGGGCTCAACCTGGGTCTTATTCAAATAACGGTGACGCGGGTAATTTAAATTTTGATAGTGGTGACTCATTCTCAAAACTATTGAAGGGCACACACGACCTTTCAATAAATAAAGATAACTACGGTTTATTCACTCGCTTCATGTATTTTTATGACTTTGCGTTGATGGATGGTTATCACGCTTATTCAAATCCTACATCAGGGCAGGGTGTCGATCCATGTGACGATAAAGACACCAAAGCACAAAGTTGTGCCGACATACGTTTATTAGACGCGTTTGTATGGGCCGATTTTGATTTAAATGATGGTAATAACCCTTTATCTGTCCGTTTAGGCCAGCAAGTAGTTAACTGGGGTGAAAGTACGCTTATATCTCATGGTATTAACGTAAACCCAGTTGATATAGATCGATTAAAAGCACCTGGCGCTGAGCTAAAAGAAGCATTTATACCAATCGGTATGCTTTGGGCATCGCTCGGAATTACTGAGAATATTACGCTTGAAGGTTTCTACCAATATCAATGGCAAGAAACACGTTTACCAGCAGCAGGTACATACTTTTCTACTAATGACTTTGCAGCAGAAAATGGTTATCAGCAGAATGTTCAATTAGGTTTTACGTCTAATCCTGATATTGATGTGGCTTTCTTAACAGATAGTTTGAATAACCTAACATCTGATTTTGCATTAGCAGCAGCTGCTCGAGGTATTGATCCTTCAAGTGCTGAAGGGAGTGCTTTATTAGCCCAAATGTATCTTGCTTACCCAACTAAGGTTGCGTTAAAAGGTAAAGGAGATAATGGTAAAAATGAACCTGAAGATGGCGGACAGTACGGTTTACGTTTAGGTATATTTTTACCTGAATTTAATGATACTGAAATTGCGTTATACCACGTGAACTACCATAGTCGTCGTCCACTTATATCTGGTCGTGTATCAAACTTTTCACAGGCAGCAATTGCTCAAGATTTAGCGATGATCATGACAACAGAAATTACGTCAGATAATGTTGCTGATTTAACGGCCTTCTCAAAAGCTGAAAACGACTACCCAGAAGATATTAAACTATATGGTTTAAGTTTTAACACAACTATTGGTGAAACAGCCTTTGCGGGTGAGTTTGCGTTTCGTCAAGATGAACCACTGCAAATTGATGACGTAGAGTTACTTTACACAGCTATGCCGGAGCAGTTAGCGCTTGCAGGTCTTCGTCCTGATTTTGCAGGTATCTCGCAAATGAGTTTTGGCGATGATATTAGCTCTGTTGGTGCGGGTGAAGTTGCTCAAGGCTATATAGAACGTGATACATCACAAATTCAATTCACGGCTACTCACTTATTTGGACCTTCATTAGGTGCCGATAGTTGGGCTGTTGTTGGTGAAGTGGGTGCTGTAAAAATTCATAACATGCCAGAATATGACGAAATGCGTTTAAATGTATCGGGTACTGGCCGTAGTGGCACAATTACAGGCCCTGGTACTACTGATTACTCAACATTGCAACTTGGTTTATCAAATGGCGCTGAAGAAAAATCATTTGCTACTGCGTCTTCTTGGGGTTACCGCTTAATTGCTAAAGGTGATTATTTTAACCTTTACAAAGGTATTAACTTCTCTCCACGTTTTGTATTTTCTCATGACGTAAATGGTAATACACCAGACCCTATGTTCTTATTTATTGAAGACCGTAAATCTTTAGGTGCAACCATGAACTTTAACTACCAAAATGCGTGGTCACTTGATGTGAGCTATAACTCGTTTTGGGGCGGCGGCGATATTAATACTTTCTCAGATCGCGATTACGTTTCTTTTAACTTAAAATATTCTATTTAGGGGTAACATTATTATGATTAAAAAACCTACCCTCATCGCTACAGCTTTTTGTAGCTTGTTTGCAAGCAGCGCAGCTTTAGCTAAATTAAACGCTGATGAAGTTGCTCAATTAGGTCAAAACTTAACGCCAATGGGCGCAGAAAAAGCAGCTAATGCTGATGGCTCTATTCCAGCATGGAATAATGGCATTACTTCTGCCCCAGCAGGTTATGAAGCTGGTATGCATCACCTTGACCCATTTACAGCTGATAAAGTGCTTTTCACTATTGATAAAAGTAATATTGAAAAGTACAAAACCAATTTAAGTCCGGGTCAAATTGCTTTATTTGAAGCATACCCAGACACATTTAAAATGCCAGTATATGAAACACGTCGTTCTGCTTCTTACCCTCAGTTCGTGTATGATGCGACTAAAAAGTTTGCACCGACTGCTGAATTAATTGAAGGCGGTAACGGTATTAAAAATACGGCGATTGGTATTCCTTTCCCTATTCCTAAAACGGGTTTAGAGGCAATTTGGAATCACTTATTACGTTACCGTGGCCAGTCTATTGAGCGTTTTGGTGGTCAAGCTGCACCGACTGCATCTGGTTCTTATAACTATGTTGGCTTTGATGAGCAGTTATTAGTTAAATACTCAGACCCAAGCGCAACACCAGCAGAGCTGCAAGACTCAAATATTTTGTTTAAGTTTAAACAAAGCGTTACAGAGCCTGCTCGTTTAGCGGGTACTGCATTATTAGTTCATGAAACAATGGATCAAATACTAACGCCGCGCCAAGCATGGACCTACAACTCGGGACAACGTCGCGTTCGTCGTGCACCTAATGTTGCATATGATGCACCAGGCACAGCTGCAGATAGCCTGCGTACTACCGATGATTTTGATATGTTTAATGGCTCGCCAAATCGTTACAATTGGACACTAAAAGGTAAGCAAGAGTTATATATACCTTATAACAGCTATAAACTTCATAGCGATAAGCTAGAGTACGATGATATTTTAATGCCTGGCCATATTAACCCAGAACATACACGTTACGAAAAACACCGTGTTTGGGTTGTTGAAGCTAACTTAAAAGATGATACACGTCATATCTATAAAAAACGTGTGTTTTACATCGATGAAGATAGCTGGCAAGTACAGGTTACTGATATTTATGATAACCGCGACCAACTTTACCGTGTAGCAATGGCTTATGGCCTTAATTACTATGAAGTACCTACACAGTGGAGTACGCTTGAGGTTTATCATGATTTGAATTCTCGTCGTTATTTAGCAATTGGTTTAGATAACCAAGAAAAAATGTACGATTTTTCACAGTCATTTAACGATAACGAATTTACTTCAAGCGCTTTACGTCGCGCAGGTAGATAGTATTAAACTAGGCACTTAACAATTTGTTAAGTGCCTTTTCCTTTCTCATCGCGTTTGTCTTACAGCGCGCAACGCTTTCCCCAGTAAAAAGACAAACAACTCTCTCGTACAAGGCGATTAAAATTTATGAAGTATTTGGTATATGCCAGCCTGATAATAAGCGGTGCGAGTGTTGCACAAGAAGCCCCTAACAATGCAATCAGTGCAACAAATGCAGCTAAAACCTTACTCACCGACATAACCAACACGGGCAATGGTCTAATTGCAGTAGGTAAACACGGTACTGTTATTAAAAGTATCTCGGGTGATAAATGGCAACAAGCTGAGCTAGTCCCAACTCAAGTGCTATTGACTGCCGTTGATTTTAGTAATGAAAATAATGGATGGGCGTGTGGCCACGATGCAACAATAATAAATACTACTGACGGTGGTGTTAATTGGCAACTACAACAAGCACAACCAAAATTAGACAAACCATGTTTAGATATTCTATTTGAAGATGATTTAAAAGGTTTTGCAGTGGGCGCATATGGCATGTTTTATCAAACCACCGATGGTGGTAAACATTGGCAAAAACGCTTTTTAGATTCGCTATTATTTAGTGATGATCGTGATTACTTGAACGATTTAAAAGAAAATGACCCCGAAGGATACGAAGCCGAAACTGCTTCAATTTTACCGCACTTTAATCGGATCGAAAAAACAGATAATGGTTTAATGCTGGTTGGTGAGATGGGCTTGATGGCCAGAAGCATTGATGATGGTCAAACTTGGCAAAGGATAGAAGAAATTTATCCTGGTTCATTCTTTGCAGTTGCATCAGATAGCACACAAGAAATTGTGGCAGGGCTTCGAGGTAATGTTTTTGCAAAGCAAAATGGTGAACAGCAGTGGCAGCATTTCGAAAATGTTAAAACAGCGACGATCAACAACATCATTAATTATAATAACAAACAATGGCTTATGCTTGCCAACAGTGGCGTTATTTTTCATCTTCAAGATGGGTTACTCACCCATGAGCAGCTTGCTGACGGTAAAGCGATTCTTGATGGTGTAATTTTAGATAACAAGCTGATCATGGCTACAGAAGATGGCATTAAAGTGAAGGAGTTAACCCCTTAATGCATAAACTACTCGATTTTATTGAAAAGGCGATTTTTAGACATCGCTTAATTATGCTTATAAGTTTTGCACTTATAACCTGTTTACTTGTATTCAAAGCGACTCAAATTCAATTAGATGCATCGTTTAATAAAAATATTCCTTTAAACCACGATTATATGAAAGTGTATACCAAGCATGAAAAGCAGTTTGGTGGTGCAAACAGTATTTTGATTTCAGTGTGTGATGACAGTGGTGATATATTTAATCCAGAGTTCTTTACTCAATTAAAAGCGGTTCACGATCAGCTTTATTTCATTCCTGGCGTAAATCGTCCATTAGTTAACTCAATATTTTCACCCAGTGCTCGTTTTGTTGAAGTAGTGGAGGATGGCTTTGCCGGTGGCCCAATTATTCCTGCTAACTTTAAAGCAGATAAGCGTGGTTTAGGTGTAGTAAAGGAAAACATTGAAAAAGCAAAAGTTGTAGGACGTATGATTGCCAGCGATTATTCGTGTGCAATGGTAACTGCTCAACTTTTAGAAACTGATCCTCAAACACAACAAAAATTAGACACATTAGCTTTTGCACAAAAGCTAGAAAGTGATTTAAGAGAGCCTTTAAGTACGGACAAAGTAAGTATTCATATTATTGGCTTTGCAAAAATGGCTGGTGATATAGCTGAAGGTGCAAAAGGGGTGGTTGTATTTTTTGCCATTGCTATCGCTTTTACCTTTATTATGGTTTGGCTATTTTGTGGCAGTTTAAAGCTGACTATTTTGCCTATCGCATGTTCCATTATTGCTGTTATTTGGCAATTAGGCCTGCTTTCAAGTTTAGGTTTTGGCCTTGACCCTATGTCTATTTTGGTACCGTTTTTAGTATTTGCTATTGGTGTAAGCCATGGTGTGCAGATGATAAATGCGATTGGTAAAAAAGTAGGTGAAGGTAAAACAACACGTATTTGTTGTCAGTCAAGTTTTAGGGCTTTATTAGTGCCAGGCGGTATTGCACTGCTTTCAGACACCGTAGGCTTTTTAACATTACTTACCATCGATATTGGTATTATCCGTGAACTTGCCATTACAGCGAGTTTAGGTGTAGCAGTAATTATATTTACTAATTTAATCTTATTGCCAGTTTGGGCTTCGTACATGAACTTTGAAAACAGTGTACATATTCAATCTGGTGATGCAGCAAAACCAAACATGCTCGATAAAATCCGCGACTTACTTGTTAAAGCGACTGATCCTAAAGTAGCTAAAATGATTATTGGTTTTACCCTTGTTCTATTTGCTTTAGGTTACTGGCAAGCAGATAAAATGCGTATAGGTGACTTACATGCAGGCGCGCCATCACTGCATCAAGATGCTCGTTATAATCAAGACACGTTTTTAATATCAGACAAGTACACTATCTCGTCTGATATCTTAAAGGTAATTGTAGAAGCGTATCCTGCAGCATGTACTGAGCATGATGTGATGGAGCGTATAAGCCGTTTTCAATACAAAGTAGAGAATGTAGCAGGTGTGCAGTCTGCTGTAAGTTTGAGCTCTGTAGCTCAATCGGTTAACGCAGGCTACAACGAAGGCAATTTGAAATGGCAAAGCTTGCCACGAAATTCAGCAAGTTTAGTGCAGTCAACGTCTCGAGTTGAAACTAGTACAGGTTTACTTAACGGTGATTGTTCAGTTATGCCAGTGATTATATTTTTAGATGATCATAAAGCACAAACTATAGATACTGTAGTTAAGAGTGTTAAGCAATTTGCGCAAGAAGAGGGCACTGATAAATTAGCATTTAAACTAGCGTCAGGACCTGTTGGTGTAATGGCAGCGACTAATGAGTCAGTTGCAGAAGCGCAAATACCAATGATGCTTTATGTTTATGGTGCCGTTATCATCTTATGTTTAATGAGCTTTAGAAGCGTAAAAGCAACGATTGCTGTGGTATTGCCGCTTTATATCGTATCAACACTTGCACAAGCACTTATGGTGCAATTAGAAATAGGCTTAACGGTTTCTACACTACCTGTAATCGCCTTAGGTGTAGGTATCGGTGTCGATTATGGTATTTATATACTGTCGTCGATGATGGGGCAGCTTAAGCAAAACGTACCATTAAGTGTTGCTTATCGAAATGCGCTTGTTGAACGTGGAAGTGCGGTTCTATTTACCGGTATTACACTTGCGATTGGTGTGAGTACGTGGATATTCTCAGATCTTAAATTCCAAGTTGATATGGGTATACTGTTAACCTTCATGTTTTTAGTAAATATGTTAGGTGCAGTGTTGTTATTACCCGCTATTGGTAGCCTTCTCTGGACTGACCAGAAAAAATAATGTGAATAATTTTGCTCCTAAATGGCCTGTAAAGGCCATTTATATCTACAATTTGTGAATAGATGACCAAATAGCTGAAATGCTTAAAATGTTTTCATCGAAAAGGCTGTTTATTAGCTGTAAAAGGGTTAGAATTTAATTGACTCCACGCTAATGAATAGCTGTACAAATTCCTGCTCCTGAGCAGTAATAGATTAAGGAACATACAATGACACGAAATGAAGGCCAAGCCTCGGTTATCCTAGATAATGTCTGTAAGCTGATCCAGAAAAAAGTTCGCGCTGATAATGTGTTACTCGTTGAGAAATTCGCCAAAGCCTTGTACAGCAATATGTCTAAAGAGGATTTGGCAAACCGCAACGATAGTGACCTATATGGCGCAGCATTAAGCCTTTGGAACTCGCTAGAAAAAAATACTACCGACGACGCTGTTATCCGCGTTTTCAACCCTGAAGTGGCAAAAGATGGCTGGCAGTCATCACATACAATCGTAGAGATTATTACTAAAGACATGCCGTTTTTAGTTGATTCTGTTCGTATGGCCATGACTCGTGAAAATATCGCCTCTCACTTATTACTTCACTGCCCATTAAAAATTAAGCGCGATGAAAACGCTAAAATTTCTGGATTATCAAATTTAAAAGCAGAGCAAGAATCCTCATCTACTAAAACAGTATTTTTTATTGAAATTGACCGTCAAACAGATTCTTCTGTGATTGAGTCTTTCAAGAAAGAGTTAGAGTCGGTTCTTGTTGATGTGTCAGTTGCTGTTGATGATTGGCAGCCAATTCGTAAAAAATTGATTGCAGTAACCAAAGAGTTACCTAAACGTCATCACAATAAAACGACAGAAGAAGTTTCAGAAACAACTGAGTTTTTAGATTGGTTAGCGAAAGATAACTTTACTCTAATGGGTTACCGTGAATATGAGCTAAGCCCAGTTCAAGGTGATTACCAATTAAAAGGTAAAATGGAATCAAGCCTTGGCTTGATGAAAAACTCTACTGAAGAACACACACGATTATTATCAGAATTACCAGAAGTTGCCCGCCAAGAAGCACGCAGCAGCAACCTACTGATCCTAACAAAAACTAACTCTGTTTCTCGCGTTCACCGTCCAGCTTACATTGATTACGTAGGTATTAAGCGTTTTGACGATGAAGGCAATGTAATTGGTGAAGACCGCTTTATTGGTTTGTTCTCATCAAGCTTTTACAATAACAGTGCTACTGATGTGCCTGTTTTAAAAAGTAAAATTAACCGCATTATGGAAATGTGTGATTTTGCTAAAGGTACACACGCTTACAAAGCTGTTTTAAATATTTTAGAAACCTACCCACGTGACGAACTAGTTCAAGCGCGCGAAAGTGAGCTACTTGAAGTTGCTATGGGTGTTTTACAAGTACAAGAGCGCGATATGTGTCGCTTGTTTGTACGTAAAGATGCGTATGGTCGCTTTTTATCTTGCATGGTTTATGTTCCTCGCGAACGCTATAACACGGCTCTTCGTCGTGAAACGCAAGATATATTAGCTAATGCATTTAATTCTGACGATAAAGTCGAATTTACTACTTATTTCTCTGAGTCAACACTGGCGCGTACTCATTACACCGTTCGTGTGACCGACAACAAGATCGAATATAACGTGAAAGACATCGAAAACAATTTAGTAGAAGCTGCACGTACGTGGGAAGATAAACTTCAATCTGCACTTTTAGAGTCTGCGGGTGAAGCACGTGGTAACGATTTAAATCGTAAATACTGTAATGCGTTTGCACGCTCATACAAAGACGAAGTGCTTCCAAGTGCTGCGGTTGTTGATATCGAAAAATTAGAACTACTTAGCGATGAAAACAAGCTAGAAATGCTGTTTTACCGTCCTCAAGAAGAAGCAAACAGTAATATTGTACGATTAAGCTTATTCCATAAAGATGAGCCAATTCACTTATCTGATGTTATGCCAATGCTTGAAAACTTTGGTCTGCGCGTTGTTGGTGAAACACCATATTCAGTTAAAACTAGCGATGGTCGTATTAACTGGATCATGGACTTCTCGATGCTTATTGACAGCAAAGGGATGGCAGATTTTGATAAAATTTCAGCACGTTTTCGCGCTGCGTTAACAAATGTGTGGGGCAACCGCCTTGAAAATGATGGTTTTAACCGTTTAGTGTTAATGGGTGGCCTAACTGGCCGCGAAGCCTCTATTTTACGTGCTTACGCTAAGTACATGCGTCAAATTGGTGTAACGTTCTCACAAAGTTACATTGAAAGCACATTTGCAAATTATCCAAACATTGCAGCGCAAATTGTTAATTTATTTGCTAAAAAGTTCTCAGTTAAGAGCCCAGCAAGTGCTAAAACACTTGAAAAGTTAAGTACGCAAATTTACTTAGAACTTGAAAATGTAGCAAACCTTGATGATGACCGTATTATACGTTTATACGTAGATATGATTGTTGCGACGCTACGTACTAACTATTTCCAAAAAGATGATGCAGGTCAGTTTAAGTCGTATGTCTCGTTTAAAATACAGCCTAGCTTAATTCCTGATGTACCACTTCCACTTCCTGCGTTTGAGATTTTTGTTTATTCTCCGCGCGTTGAAGGTGTGCATTTACGTTACGGTAAAGTAGCGCGTGGTGGTCTGCGTTGGTCTGACCGTCGTGAAGACTTCCGTACTGAAGTACTTGGCTTAGTTAAAGCGCAACAAGTTAAAAATACAGTAATTGTACCTGTTGGTTCTAAAGGTGGTTTTGTATGTAAACAATTACCTAGTGAGCGCGAAGCGTTTATAAAAGAAGGCCAAGAGTGTTACAAAATCTTTATCCGTGGTCTTCTAGATATTACAGATAACATAGAGCGCGGTGAAGTAGTGCCAGCTCGTGATGTTGTTCGCCACGATGAAGATGATGCTTACTTAGTGGTTGCAGCCGATAAAGGAACCGCTACTTTCTCTGATATCGCAAACGGCATAGCTAATGAATACAATTTCTGGCTAGGCGATGCATTCGCATCAGGTGGCTCCGTTGGTTACGATCATAAGAAAATGGGTATTACAGCTAAAGGCGCATGGGAGTCAGTTAAACGACATTTCCGTGAAATGGATATCGATTGTCAAACGACTGACTTTACAGTGGTAGCTATAGGCGATATGGCTGGTGATGTATTTGGTAATGGTATGTTGTTATCTAAGCATATTCGTTTACAAGTTGCCTTTAACCATATGCACATTTTTGTTGATCCTAACCCAGATGCTGCTACTTCTTACCCAGAGCGCGAACGTTTATTTAATATGCCGCGTTCATCTTGGGAAGATTATAATAAAGAGTTAATTTCTGCCGGTGGTGGTGTTTTCTCTCGTGCCGCTAAATCAATTACGCTTAGCCCAGAAATGAAAAAAATGTTGGGCACTAAAAAAGCAAGTATGACCCCAAACGAGTTAATGAAAGCTTCATTGATGATGGAGTTCGATTTACTGTGGAATGGCGGTATTGGTACATACATTAAAAACTCTAAAGAAACTGATGCAGATGTAGGGGATCGTGCAAACGATGCACTACGTATCAATGGTAGAGATTTAGGCGCTAAAATAATTGGTGAGGGCGGTAACTTAGGTGCAACTCAATTAGGTCGTGTTGAATTTGCAGCTAAGGGTGGTCGTGTTAATACTGACTTTATTGATAACGTAGGGGGCGTTGCCTGTTCAGATAACGAAGTTAACATTAAGATTTTACTTAATGGCTTGGTTGCTGAAGGTGACTTAACACGTAAACAACGTGATGAGCTACTTTACTCAATGACAGATGAAGTATCTGAATTAGTATTAAAAGACTGTTACCGTCAAACACATACTATTTCAATTACGCAGTCTAAAGGTACTTCAACGCTTAAAGAAAAGATTCGCTTTATTCATGCACTTGAAAAAGATGGCAAGTTAAACCGTGCTATTGAGTTCATTCCAAGTGATGAAGAATTGGCAGAACGTGCAGCCGCAGGTAAAGACTTAACTCGCCCTGAGCTTTCAGTGCTAGTGTCTTACGCAAAAATGGTATTAAAAGAGTCTTTAGTAAGTGATGAAATTACTGAAAACCCTTACTATCGTCAATTGCTTGTGAAGTCATTCCCACGTCCTCTACGTGAGAAGTTTAACGATGCGATGAACAACCATCCACTTCGTAAAGAAATTATTGCAACTAAACTTGCTAACAGTATCGTTAATGATATGGGTTTAAACTTCATGGTACGTATGCATGAAGAAACCGGTGCCAACGAAGCTGAAATTGCAATGTGTTACTCAATTGCTAGCGAAATATTTGAAATGCGCGATACATGGTCTTCTATCAGCGCACTGGATAATAAAATACCAGCAGCGGTACAAACTGAAATGCTTTACCAACTTCGTCGTACTGTTCGCCGTACTACGCGTTGGTTCTTACGTCATCGTAATAAGTCACAAACGATTGAACAAGGAATTGAATTCTTTGCGCCAACATTTAAAGATTTAAGCGATAATTTAAATACGTACATGATTGAAAAAGAAAATGACCGTATTGTAATTGAAGCTAATAAGTTAATTGATGCCGGCGTTCCTGCAGATATAGCTAAGCGTATTGTTTCGTTATCAAGCTTATTCTCTGTGATGGATTTAGCTGAAGTTGCTAATAATTCAGGTAAGAGTATTTCGATGGTATCGAATACTTACTTTAAACTAGGCGCAAGAATGGGTCTACATTGGTTCTTAGAGCAAATAACTAAGCAACCAGTAGCAAATCATTGGCAAGCACTTGCTCGTTCATCTTACCGTGAAGAGCTTGATTGGCAGCAACGTACGTTATCTGAAGTGGTGCTAAATAGCTTTGAAGGTGACGAGAGCGATGTTGATAGTCAAATAGATGAGTGGATGGATAGTCAAGATTTATTACTTCAGCGTTGGAAGCAAATGTTGGCTGAGTTTAAAACATCACAAAGCCACGACTTTGCTAAGTTCTCAGTTGCACTTCGTGAACTTATGTTATTAAGTCACAACTGTGATACATCAGGAAAATAATTTAGCTTTAATCAGTTATTTGTTTAGTAAATAAATAACTGATTGTTAAAATTGTTATACAATACCTCAGCCTTGTCTGAGGTATTTTTTTGTCTGAAATTTAAAAAGAGGATTATATTGATGTTTTATGATTTAGCTCGCCGTTTTATGTTTACCCGTGATGCGGAGTGGGCGCATGAGTTTGCACTTAATAATCTTCGTCGTTTTGCTAATACGCCTCTAAATATAGCTTGGTCACAAAGTGTTTCAGATAAACCCGTAAACTTTTTAGGTCTTGAATTTAAAAACCCAGTAGGGCTTGCCGCTGGCCTTGATAAAAATGCAGAATGTATTGATGCTTTTAGCCAAATGGGATTTGGTTTTATTGAAGTTGGAACGGTTACACCGCGTCCTCAAGTTGGTAATGATAAGCCACGTATTTTTAGACTTCCAGAGTCAAACGCAATTATTAACCGTATGGGCTTTAATAATAAAGGTGTTGATAATTTAGTCGAAAATGTAAAAGCAGCAAAGTACAGTGGCATACTCGGTATCAATATTGGTAAAAATAAAGATACACCTAATGAACAAGGTAAAGATGACTACATTCATTGTATGCGTAAAGTATTTGAGCATGCCTCATACATTACGGTAAATATTTCATCACCAAATACCCCAGGGCTTCGTGATTTACAATATGGTGCTGCACTTGATGATTTATTGCAAAGTCTTAAAAATGAACAGTTAGATTTAATTTCAAAGCATAATAAGCAAGTGCCTATGCTTGTAAAAATTGCACCGGATCTCGATCAAATACAAATAGAGCAAGTAAGTGAATCACTTTTAAATAATAAAATTGATGGTGTAATTGCCACAAACACAACGCTTGAGCGAGCCGCAGTTATGGGGCAGCAATATGCACAAGAGGCGGGCGGTTTATCAGGTCACCCTGTTAGAATGCGCTCTACAGAGGTAGTAAGTGAACTAAAACGCTTAACACAAGGTAAGCTACCAATCATCGGAGTCGGCGGTATTGATGATGCTACATCTGCAAAAGAAAAGTTAGATGCAGGCGCAAATTTAGTTCAGGTTTATACTGGGTTCATCTACAAAGGTCCACAATTGGTAAAGTCGATCGTTAACGGCTTATAAGGATCAGTTATCTAAGCTTTTGATCGTTAGCTAAATGTTCTAAGCAAACATTTTAAAAGTGGTCAAAAGCGGTTATACTCTGAGCAATAATTATTCAACATACCCAAGGAGGAGTAAATGTTACAAGCATCAAAGCAATGGCAGTGGATTACTTGTCCTGATAAAAATCGTTTGTTACTTGATTTAAATGACGACATGCAATTATGCACGCCTTATAAATTAAGACAGCTCACCGATTCTGTTTTTAAAAATCCACGTTTTAGTCTCGAAGATGCTGCATTTTACGAACAAGTTTATAATTATCTTGATGGATTTGAATTGTGGTCTGCGGCTCAAATTTGTCAAATATCATTAAATGCAACTGCTGTTAAGTATCACTTAAAACCCGTTTTAGCAAAAAGTTGGTTTTTTGAAGAATACACCGGGACAGAGCCAAGCGTAGAGGCAATAGTAAAATTAACATCTAAAGCGCAGTCAGGTGATTTTTTAATTGTAGAGCATTGTCCTGATGCATCTATTTGTTTGAATTTAAGTGAAACCTTTAAATTAGACGAAAACTTATCTTTAGCGCAATTTGAAGTAATCCGTATTTTGAATAATCGAGTACACCCCATCCTAAATCAGCAATATCAAAGTCAAACCGCCTAACCAAATTTAAGTCTTAAGCGTGTCTTTATGGCGTGTTTGTCGCCCAACCTATGTTATAATCCTGCGCAATTAGCTATTAAGGGTTATTACTTTGCAATTTATCGCACTTACTTCTATCGGAATCGAAAATTTATTGGTTGATGAACTAACAGAACTTGGCGCAACCGTGTCTAAGCAAACTGTTGGTTCTGTTCGTTTTGAGGCTGACTCATTACTTGCGCAAAAGGTTTGTTTATCAACTCGTTTTGCAACGCGTGTGCTTATGCTTATTGAAGAAAAAGAAGGCGTAGATGACAAAAATAGCCTGTATAATTTTGCGCGCTCGCAACCTTGGCAAGAATGGTTTGGACCTACGCAAACATTCGCTGTCGACTTCAACGGTACCAATGACTCATTAAAAAACACGCAATTTTCGGGTCTTGTAATCAAAGATGCGATTGTTGACTATTTTAATGATTTATACGAGCAACGTCCTAACGTTGATAAGCAAGATGCTAACGTGCGCGTAGTTGCACGATTAAATCGTTACGGCGTATCGATGTATATTGACTATTCAGGTCCTCGTTTGTCAGAACGTGGTTACCGCCAAGGCCAAGGTAAAGCGCCAATTAAAGAGCACTTAGCTGCTGCATTAATTAAGCGAAGTGGCTGGCTTGAAAATGTAAAACAGCCTTTATTCGATCCATGTTGTGGTGCGGGTACTATTTTGATAGAAGCTGCCGGTATGGCGCGAAACGAAGCGCCAGGATTATTCCGTGAAGGTTTTGCTTTTGAGCGTTTACCCAGTTTTAGAGCCGCTAAGTTTAAAGAGCTTAAAGAAGAGTTACTCGCTAATATTACTGATCCTAAATTATGGTTAATTGGCCACGATTACGATGAGCAAGTATTAAGTAAAGCAATTGATAATGCTAAACGTGCAGAGCTTGACGACGTGATTAAGTTTAAGCAAAGTGATGCAACTAAACTTACAGCTGTTGCAAAATTACCGGGTGTTGTAATTTCAAACTTACCTTATGGTGAGCGTATTGGCTCTATGGCTGAGCTTGTTGATTTACACCGTAATTTAGGCGTTGGCTTTAAAAAGCACTTCAATCACTGGAAACTTGCCTTATTGGGTATGGACGAGAGCTTATTTAAACTTTTAAAACTTGTGCGCCTTAAGCGTTATAAATTTAAAAATGGCCCGCTTGATGTAGAACTTAACTTATATCAATTAGATGATAAGCAAGTAAGTTTGACTACAGATGACAAAAAAGCACTCAATTTTGAAGGCTCAACGTCATTTGCAAATAGATTGAAAAAAAATAAGCAAGGCTTAAAAAACTGGCTTAAACAAAATAAAATAGATGCTTATCGCGTCTATGAAGCGGATATCCCTGAATACAATGTTGCTGTAGATATTTATGGCGACTCTGCTGTGATTTTTGAATATGCAGCGCCTAAAGAAATTGATGAAAAAACATCAGAAAAACGCCTGCAAGACGTAATAAGTTTAACGGCTCAACAGCTTGAGATTTCACCTGAAAACATTGCTGTAAAAGTACGTAAAAAGCAGAAGGGCGAAGATCAGTACACCGCTATGTCTAAACAAAACCGTACTATGGTTGTTGAAGAGTTTGGTGCTAAGTTCAAAGTTAATTTATTTGACTACTTAGACACAGGCTTGTTTTTAGACCATCGCTTAATGCGCCGTTATATTCAAGAAAATGCTAAAGATAAACGTTTCTTAAACCTTTTTGCATACACAGGTACAGCTTCTGTACATGCTGCTCTTGGTGGTGCTAAAGCCATTACTACAGTCGATTTATCAAAGACCTACTTAAAATGGGGCCAAGATAACTTTGATTTAAATGGTATTAGTAATACACGATACCGTTTTGAACAAGCTGATTGTTTAAAATGGTTAGAGCACGCGACAGCACAATATGATTTGATATTTTTAGATCCTCCAACGTTTTCAAACTCAAAACGTATGAAAGACGCGTTTGATGTACAGAGCGATCACATTAAATTATTAACGTGGGTTAAAAAGATTTTAAGCCCATCAGGTACCTTAATTTTCTCTAATAACAAACGTGGCTTTGTGATAGATGAAGTTGGTCTGATTGGTTTAGGTTTAAAAGCCATTAATATTTCAGATAAAACGTTATCACCAGACTTTAAACGTAATAAAAAAATCCATAATAGCTGGTTAATCACACATGGCTAAATGGGTTTTATACCACACTGATGGTTGCCACTTGTGCGAGCAAGCTGAGCAACTTATCACTGAGGTACTTAGTAATACGAGTGAGTTATTACTAATCGATATTATGACTGATGAGCAGCTTATAGCTGAGTATCAAATTACTATTCCTGTATTAAAAAGTGAAAAAGGCGAGCAATTATTTTGGCCTTTTACTTTACACACTGTGCGCGAATTTTTAGCACAAGCAGAATAAGAGCAAATAAGAACTATGGATTTAATTAGAATTTTAAAAGCACAACTTGCTTTTGGTACGCATGCTTTGCTTAACAAAGCAGATGCCGTTATAGAAAGTGGCGAAAGAGTGTGTGTTGTTGGTCGAAATGGCGCGGGTAAGTCAACTCTATTAAAAGTGCTTGATGGCGAAGTTGTATTAGATGATGGTGAAATAAATCAGCTAGGCGGGATTAGAATTTCTCGTTTAGAACAAGATCCACCAAAAGGCGCAAATGGCACTGTATTTGATTACGTTGCGCAAGGTATGCCTGAGATTGCAAACTTACTCATTGATTTTCATCATGTAAGTAATGAGTTGCAAACAGTGTGTACTGATAAGTTATTAAACAAGCTTGAACGTTTATCAAATCAATTAGAAGCGGCTGATGGCTGGCGCTTTGATAGCCGAATTCAATTAGTGCTAACACAATTAGAATTAACGCCAGAAGCTAAACTTGAGTCTCTTTCTGGTGGTTGGTTACGTAAAGTAGCACTTGCACGTGCACTTGTTAGTGAGCCTGATTTATTATTACTTGATGAGCCAACAAACCATTTAGACATGGCAAGCGTCATGTGGCTTGAGCAATTTTTAAAAGAGTTTAAGGGCGGAATCGTATTTATATCGCATGACCGTGCGTTTATTCGCGCTGTTGCTACGCGTATTTTAGATTTAGACCGTGGTAAGCTTATTTCGTACCCTGGTGATTACGCTACGTACTTAGAGCAAAAAGCCCATGATTTAAAAGTAGAAGAAAGCCAAAATGCATTGTTCGATAAGCGTTTAGCCGAAGAAGAAACATGGATCCGCCAAGGTGTTAAAGCGCGTAGAACGCGTAACGAAGGACGTGTTCGTGAGTTAAAACAGCTTCGTACAGAGCGTAAGCAACGTGTTGACCAAGTTGGTAAAACTGATTTCAATATTGAAACAGCAGATCGCTCTGGTAAGTTAGTATTTGAAGCTAAGAATCTTTGTCATGCATTTAAAGACAAAGTTATTGCTGATGATTTTTCGACACTGGTAATGCGTGGCGACAGAATCGGCTTAGTAGGCCCAAATGGTATTGGTAAAACAACACTATTAAAACTAATGTTTGGTGATTTAGAACCAGATAGTGGTATTACTAAGCAAGGTGTTAATTTAGAGTTTGCTTACTTTGACCAATACCGTGAAAAACTTGACGAAGAAGCAACAGTTCAAGATAACGTTGCCGAAGGTAAACAAGAAGTGATGATGGGCGGTCGTTCACGCCATGTTTTAGGTTACCTGCAAGACTTTTTATTCCCTCCAGCACGCGCTCGAACCCCTGTTAAAGCACTCTCTGGTGGTGAAAAAAATAGACTGCTATTAGCTAAACTGTTTTTAAAACCATCTAATATACTTGTTCTCGATGAGCCAACGAATGACTTGGACATTGAAACGTTAGAGTTACTAGAGGACATCATTAATCAATACCAAGGTACAGTGCTGATTGTAAGCCATGACCGTGAATTTATTGATAATACATGTTCAAGTGTATGGGCGTTTGAAGGTAACGGTAAAGTTACAGATATTGTAGGTGGCTATAGCGACTATGAGGCTTACGTTAACTATTTAGCTGAACAAGAAAAAAAAACGCAGCAGCAACCAGTAAAAAAAGTTGAAAAAGTAGTCGCTCCAGTTGCTAAACCTGCAGCTAAAACAAATAAACTCTCTTACAAATTAAAACTTGAATTAGAGCAACTACCGAATAAAATGGAAAAACTAGAAGCTGAAATTGAAGCTCAACAAGCTGTAGTTAGTGACTCAGACTTTTTTAAACAAGAGAGTGATGTAACAACTAAAGCATTGAACCATTTGGCACAACTTGAGTCTGACCTTGAAGCTGCGCTTGAGCGCTGGGAAGAACTTGAAGAATTACAGAATCAGTAGTAAGGACTAAAATGAAATATAAATTACTCGCTGCCAGTATTTTAGCGACATTAAGCACTTCAGCAACAAGTGCTACGTACCAGTTAAGTGAATTAGGGACTCTTGAAGACGCTAAATATTCTTATGTAACAGATGTAAGCGAAAGCGGGCATATTATTGGTTTCGCAAATGGTTTATACAATTTACCTATTGATATCAGCTATATAGATTTTACTGAAAATATTATTGAAAATAGCTACGATAATACAGAGGCTGCATTTGATTTAAGTGATAAAGAGATTACCTTTACACTTGATGACATTGAAAATAATGATGCAGTACTTACTAATTCTGATGCACATACTTTCATGGTTAGTTTTTTATCTTCAATTTCTACAAATTTTGAATATCAAAAATTAAGCTCATTAGTTGGCATAAAGTACAATGACACACAAGTAACAGAGCAACCGTTATTTGATGTTGCATCTGTTGATTATGATGGCTTAACGCGTTCAACTATTAACCTTTTTAATGCTGTAAGTGAAGACGGCGTTACTGTTGGTTGGGGCGGTGCTCCTTACGATAAAGTGTCTTTTACACCTGATGGTGAAGATGATGCAGAAACGTGGTTCACACATGAGTTTATAGAACGTGGGATTGTAATAAGTGCTGATGGCAGTATAAGTGTTGAGTTAGAGCCTGAGTTTAATGAATACGGCGGCACAAGCCGCGCTAACGATATAGTCAAAACAAATAGTGGTTACACTGTTGTAGGTAATATCTCTACAAGTATTCCTGATGACAGACAAGATAATATTGATGATAACTGTGATAATGAAGACGAACCAACGTCAGTGTGTATCAACTTATTAAATTCTAATATTTCACGAGGCTTATTTAATAAGCGTGCTGTAAAATGGGAACTTGATGAATCGTTAAATATTATTTCTGTTGAAGAGCTTGGTATGGCACTGACACCTGATGAAGGTGAAACGGAAGATGACGCATTTACGAGTACTGCTTTAGCAGTGAACAACAACGGTACAATTGTAGGTTCATCAAATACGCGTTATTACAAAAATGATGATACGATTCTTACAATGCCAGTCTATTTTAAAGACGGTGCAGTCACTGACTTTATTAATCAAGAAGACGATTGGCAGGCTGGTAAATCAATCGCTATTAATGATAATGATGTAATTACAGGTTATGCGACAAAGCGTATTGAAGGCACTCTTCGTAATAAATTCTTCTATCATGACATCGAAACAGGTAATACAGTTTTTCCAACTGATTATTTTTCAAGTTCAAGTTCTTATGGCAACGATATAAATAATCAAGGATATATTGTAGGCGAAGGGGAAGTGGGTGTATCTGATAGTTCACGACTCAAAGAAGCCTTTATTTACAAAATTGGTGAAGATAAAATCACTAATTTGAATGATTTACTGCCTTGTTATGACACTGATGGCGAAACTGACTACGCTTACTCAATGGTTGAAGCAACAGCTATCAATGAAAATAATGAAATATTTGGTACTGCGACTAAGACAGTTGAAAAACTTGATTCTTTAGGCGGTGTTGTAACTGATATCAATGGTGAAATTGAATACGAAAGTATTGCAGTTGCAGTTAAGTTAACGCCAATTGCAAATGGTGAAGTAGAAAACTGTGCTCCAGTAGAAGCAGAAGTGTATGAGCGTAACTCTGCTAGCTTTCCTTGGTATACATTATTGCTATTACCATTAGTTGGCTTAAGACGTATATTTCGCTTTTAAAGTTTAATAATATTGATTATAAAAAAACCAACTTAATAAAGTTGGTTTTTTTTCGTCTATAATATTTTATAAGATTAGGATTGCCATGAATCTTATAATTATTATTTAGCTTTAACGCTACTAATTATTTCGCGATAACCATGCCTTTTTAACAGAACGGCGCCAAATAATATCAATACCAAAATAGCCGATAATTGATGCAATAGAAGCACATACTAACGAACCTAGTAAAAATGCAGGACCAATAGTTTCTATGCTCTCAAGAAACCAAGACCAACTAGCTTCAAATACAAAGTGTTGCTCAGGCTGATTAAGTATTAATGTACCCACTAAGTATGAGCCATAAAAAATAGGTGGCATAGTTAGAGGGTTTGTAAGCCATACTAATGCTACTGAGATAGGTAAATTAACTCTAAATAATATAGCGCCGGCTGCTGCTAAAACCATTTGAAAAGGAACAGGGATGAAAGCAAAAAATAACCCGACTGCAAATGCACCTCGAGCAGAACGTCTATTTAAATGCCAAAGATTTGCATCTTGTAAAAGGCGTCCAAATATTCTTAGTGATTTATGATGTCTAATTTTATTTGGATCAGGTAAAAATCTTTGGATCGTTTTTTTAGCCATTTAAAGCAACCATTTACATCAGTGTGGATAAGTCTTGGGTTTGTAATTGGCTGTATAGCAACCGTATTTTATTATCAAACTCTCGAATTCACAGTATTCACAATTTTCATTGTTATAGTGAGCGCTTATTTTAAGCCGTTTTTAAATGTATTGTTAGGCTTTATTTGTGCAATTTGCTTCGTTGGTCTGCATTTTTACGTTTTTTATAGTTTTGAAATACCAAAACCGGATGAAAAGTATGCACTTGATTCTACATTAATTGTTGAAGAGGTTATTTCTGACAAAAAACCTCAATATATTAAAGTTAAAATAGTGGCATTAGAAGGGAGTGATTTTTCGGATTTTAGAGCACCCAAAGCAATGCTCAGTGTTAATTCTGCACAGCCTTTAATAGTAGGTGATGAATTTTCTGCTTTAATTCATTTAAAACATTTTCGTAGTAATAAAAATTTTAATGTATTTGATAATGAACGTTATGCTTTTATAAGTAGAATATTATTTAAAGGTAAAGTGCTTAATAAAAATCTTAATATTATAAATAGCGACAAACAAAGCATAATTTTAGATTATCAGCACTTCCTTAAAAACACTTATACGGATACAAAATTACAGTGGCTCTATTATGCATTGCTTAGCGGTGAAAAATCTTTGATGAGCTACGCTGATAAACAATTAATGCAATCTCTTGGGCTAAGTCATTTACTTGCTATATCGGGGTTACATATTGGTTTGATTTTTAGCTTCGGTTATCTATTTACTCGATTCATTTTTGAAAAAATTAATTCTTCGATCGGGCAATCATTCAACCTGACTCTTTATTACAGTTCATGCGGATTTTTAGTAGCCTTGGTTTATGTGTACTTAAGTGACTTTTTAGTATCGGCAACGCGAGCGCTTATCATGCTGGGTTGTTATTTATTATTGTATTTTCTTGCTAAGCAGCCGCTGCGTTGGCGGAGCATTTTATTTGCCTTGGTTATAGTTCTTATTGTTAACCCATTTAATTTACTCAATCCAGGTCTCTACTTTTCATTTTTAGCTGTTGCTATCATTTTTACAGTTATTAATAAATTACCAATATTAAACACTCGCATAAAAAACAAAGTTATTTCACTGTTTGTTATTCAAATAGCGTTATTTATTGGTTTATTGCCACTTTCACTCTATTTTTTTAATGGGGTAAGTATTGCAGGTTTGATAATAAACTTAATTGCTATACCGCTGCTTTCAATCATTATCTTACCTTTTTTAATTGTTTTTACATTACTGAGTATTTTCTTAGATATAAGTATTTTAATAAACCTGTTTGATACAGGCTTATATGCGCTATTTAAATTGCTTAATGAAATACCAGAATCGTTAAGGTGGATAACGACTGGCAGAATTGACTCAATATTTGTCGTTTTTACTTATATTATTATGTTTATGGTTTATTTTCTTCCTTATAAATGGCTCGCTTTTATTCCAGCAATAACGCTTTTATTAAATTATTGGCTAACAGAAAAGTCTAAGTGGCAACTACATGTATTTGATGTAGGGCATGGACTTATGGCATTAATTGAAAAAGATAAACAAGTGCTTATTTATGATTTTGGCCCCAGTTATTTCAATCGCTTTAGCCGTGCGCGAAGTATTTTATTGCCTTATATTAAAGCAAATAATTTAACAGTGAAAACGGCGATTCTAAGTCATGAAGATAATGATCACGCTGGAGGATTACAACATTTCATAGATGCTGGCTTTGGTGAAACATTACAACAATTTCATCCTAAAAATACACATAATGTATGTGAAGTCATAAACATTGATTTTGCTGGATTAAAAGTACAAAGCTTTAGTACAAAAGGGTTTGGAAATGAAAATGATGATTCATGCGTTGTTAGGGTATCAGATAATACTCATAGCGTGTTACTTACCGGTGATATATCAAAGGCGCGTGAAGCATCGCTATTAGCGGATAATAAATCGTTGAAAAGTACAGTAATGTTAAGCCCGCATCATGGCAGCGATACATCCTCAAGTGTTAATTTTATAAATAACGTTGCTCCCCAAGTAGTCATTCATTCAAGTGCCTATAAAGGGCAATGGGAATTCCCTAAGCCTCTTGTCGTCGAACGTTATAACCAAATAAACGCTCAGCAATTTACGACAGGCGTTGAAGGGCAAATTAGTATTAAATTTTATGCAAAGAATTTGGCTATAGAAACAGCAAGAGGGCAGGAAAGTTACTGGTTTATCAAAGATTGACGTTTAGTTTTATCTCATCGGAGGATACAATACAGATTGTTACTGTATTTAGAGAGTGTTATGGATCAAAGTACTACACAAATTTATAAACGTCTTGTCTCATATGTTGGCACCTACAAAAGCGTCGCATTTGTCGCAATTATTGGGATGATAGGCTATTCAGCAATGGATGCTTTATTTATTCAATTAATGAAGCCGTTTATTGATCAAGGTTTGAACCAGCGTAATACAGAAGTTTTAAAGTACGCTCCTTTTGTCGTTATCGCGTTAGTTCTAGGGCGTGGTGTTTTTAACTTTATGTCTTCCTACTGCTTAAGTTATGTAGGCTCCCAAGTTGTACGTTCTTTACGCCAAGAGTTATTTGAGCACATACTGCACTTACCCGTTTCTTTTCATGACAAAAACTCAACGGGAGATTTAATTTCAAAAATCACATTTGATACAGAACAAGTTCAACAAGCGATTACTAAAGCCTTGCTAATCGTGGTTCGAGAAGGTGCATTTGTTGTATTTTTACTTGCGGTAATGTTCTATACCAGTTGGCAATTATCACTGATATTTTTAGTGATCATCCCACTTGTTGCTATTATTGTCGCCGTCGTCTCTAAACGTTTTCGCCACATTTCTAAAAACATTCAATCTGCCATGGGGCAAGTTACCCGTAGCTCAGAACAAATGCTGAGCGGACATAAAGTTATTCATGGTTTTGGTGGTCAAGATCAAGAGATTAATCACTTCTCGAAAATTAATAATCATAATCGTCAGCAACGTATCAAAATGGACGCAACTAAAGCGCTTAGTGTGTCTATAATTCAAATTTTAGCGGCAAGTGCCATGGCAGTTATTTTGTGGGCGGTGTCGTTGCCATCAATGATTGATACGATTACATCTGGTGACTTCATGGCATTAATTGCCTCAATGATGATGTTATTGCGTCCGCTAAAACAACTTGCCAATGTGAATAGTGATATGCAACGTGGTATCTCTGCAGCGCAAAGTATATTTTTAGTTTTAGACGAAGAAATGGAAAAAGATACAGGCACTGTTTCGGTTGATAAAGTTAAAGGTTTAATTGAAGTTAAGAACGTAACCTTTAAGTACCCAACTAAAGATGAAGCCGTATTAAACGATTTGTCGCTAACGATTGAGACGGGTGAAAGTATTGCCTTAGTAGGGCGCTCAGGCTCAGGTAAGTCCACAATTTCTAACTTGTTACCCCGCTATTATGATTTAGAACTACCGAGTGAAATATTACTTGATGGTATAGCCCTGCAGGACTATAAATTAACTGATCTGCGTCGCCAATTTGCTTTAGTGTCTCAGCAAGTTGTGTTATTTAACGATACGATTGCTAACAATATTTGTTATGGCATAAAGCATGATGTGTCTGAGGAAGAATTAGAGCAAGTTGCCAAACAAGCGCACGTGTGGGAATTTGTTAAAGACCTGCCAGAGCAATTAAACACCATGGTAGGCGAAAATGGGGTAATGCTCTCAGGTGGTCAACGCCAGCGAATAGCGATAGCGCGTGCAATATTAAAAGATGCACCTATTTTGATTTTAGATGAGGCAACATCAGCACTTGATACCGAATCTGAAAAGCTTATTCAGCAAGCGTTAGAAACGCTAATGAAAGATAAAACCTCTATTGTTATAGCACATCGCTTATCTACTATTGAAAACAGTGACCGAATTTATGTTATTGATAACGGTCGTGTGATAGAAAGTGGCGATCATAGTAGCTTATTAGCAAATGACGGTACTTATTCAGCACTTTGCAAAATGCAGTTTGGTGATCAGGCGTGAGTAAAATAGAGCAAAGCTGGTATAAACCATTTGGTCTAATTACTTTATTGTTATTACCATTAAGTGCTTTGTTTTGGGTTGTATCGGCATTACGAAAACTCTTGTACAGCGCTAAAATACTTAAACCTTTTGAGTGCAAAACGCCTGTTATTGTAGTCGGCAATATAAGCGTAGGCGGCAATGGTAAAACACCTTTTGTTTTGTGGTTGTATGAGTATCTGACCGAGCAAGGTTTATCAGTGGGTATTATTAGTAGAGGTTATGGTGGGCAATCAGATAATTACCCGCTGTTAGTCACTTCAGTTGTTGACGCCCAACAGGCTGGAGATGAGCCTGTACTTTTATACCATCGTTTAAAGTGCCCAATAGCTGTTGGCCCTAATAGACAACATAATATCGATTTATTAGAAAAAAATTGTACGCTAGATGTCATTATTTCTGATGATGGGATGCAGCATTATAAAATGCCTCGTAGCATTGAGTGTTGTATTGTTGATAGTGAACGCCGCTTTGGTAATGGTTTTGTTATGCCCGCAGGGCCACTACGCGAAACAACTAAACGCTTACAAAGTGTTGATATAGTAATTGAAAATGGCGGTGAGGCTAATAATAGCTACGTGCTGCAAGTAAGTAACCTTCGCTTAGTTAATTCAGGTGATGATGCAAAACATACGGTAACTCACGCACATGCAATAAGTGCAATTGGGAACCCTAAACGGTTTGAAGACTCATTAGAAGCACAAAATATTAAGCTATTGTCGACTCATCATTTTAGAGATCATTATGCTTATACAGCAGATGATTTTATTCAGTTTGGTGATGATTGTATTATAATGACCGAAAAAGACGCGGTTAAATGTAAGTCCTTTGCAAAACCTAATTGGTATTATTTACCTGTAGATGCAGAGCCTTCCGATAGCGTAATAAACACATTAAATTCATTATTAAAAGAAAAAGGAATACTCAATGGCCTTTGATACAAAATTACTCGAGATAATTGCCTGCCCAGTTTGTAAGGGTAAATTACGCTTTGATAGAGAAAACAACGAACTAATTAGTACTGCAGCTAAGCTTGCTTACCCCGTTCAAGATGATATTCCAGTATTGCTTGAAAACGAAGCACGTGAGTTATCTTTAGAAGAGGTTGAAAAGTGGAATTCGTAGTTGTAATTCCTGCACGTTTTGCATCAACCCGACTACCTGGTAAGCCGCTTGCTGATATTTGCGGTAAGCCAATGGTTCAACATGTTTACGAAAAAGCATGTTTATCAGGTGCAAGTAAAGTGGTTATAGCAACCGATCATCAAAAAGTGTTTGATGCAGTAAGTTTATTTACTAGTGATGTTGTAATGACTCGCGAAGATCACCAATCGGGTACTGAGCGTTTAGCCGAAGTAGTTGATTTACTTGATCTCGACAGCAATACAATTGTGGTTAATGTACAAGGCGATGAGCCCTTACTTGCGCCAGAAAACGTATCTCAAGTTGCTGCACTATTAAGTGATTCAACAGCACCAATGGCAACGTTAAGTGTTGCTATTGAAGAGCGTGATGAAGTATTTAATCCTAATGCCGTTAAAGTGGTTAGCGATATAAATAAAAATGCGCTGTATTTTTCTCGTGCAAGTATTCCGTTTGATAGAAGCACAATGATGAATGACAGCAGTGCTCTTAATTTAGCGCCATTTCAGCGCCACGTAGGTATTTATGCGTACAGAGCGGGTTTTATTAAACAATATATAGAATTGAGCGTATCGCCACTTGAGCTACTTGAATCGCTTGAGCAGTTACGTGTGTTGTATCATGGTTATAAAATCAAAATAGAACAAGCTCAAATAGCCCCTCATGCAGGTGTCGATACGCCCGATGACTTAGCTAAAGTGATAGCGCATATTAAAAGTACAAACGCGTGAGTGAGCAAGTAAGTAAAATATTAAAAATCATTTTTACACATAACGATTTTTATATTTTAGAAAAGCCAGCGGGTCTTAATTTTCATTCAGAAGATGGTCCCGGCTTTGTTGTTTTAGCTGAACAACAATTATCTCAAAAGCTTTATGCCGTTCACCGTTTAGATAAAGTGACATCAGGGCTTATTATTTTAGCTAGAAACAAAGCCGCTGCGGCCAGCTTTACTGTTATGTTTACCGAGCATGCTATCGCTAAATTTTATTTAGCGATTAGTGATGCTAAACCAAAAAAGAAGCAAGGTTGGATAAAAGGCGATATGGCTAAGTCTCGCCGTGGCTCGTTTAAGTTACTAACGAGTAAGCTTAACCCTGCAATCACCCGATTTTATTCGCAAAGCTATAAGCCTGGGTTTAGAGGGTATATTTTAAAACCTTACTCAGGAAAGACGCATCAATTAAGAGTGGCACTAAAAAGTGTTGGCTCACCTATTTTAGGCGATGCAATGTATGCAGGCACGCCATCAAATCGTACCTATTTACATGCATATGCGTTGAGCTTTTTATGGCAAGGTGAACAAATACAGCTAACTTTATTACCCGATAATGGTGATGAGTATTTGGCGTTAATTAAACATCAAGATTTTCAAGCATGGCAATCGCCATGGCAACTGGATTGGTAAATGAGCGAAAAAGTTACAGATATACGTTTTGGTGGAATTAAGCGTTTGTATGGTCATCAACAATTTGATTGGCTTCAAGAAGCACACTTTTGTGTAGTAGGTATTGGTGGTGTAGGAAGCTGGACAGCAGAAGCACTTGCACGTACAGGTGTTGGTAAAATAACATTGATTGATTTGGATGATATTTGCGCGACTAACGTCAATAGACAAATTCATGCGTTAACGGGCACTATTGGTCAAGCTAAAGTAGATGCAATGAAAGCGCGCTGCGAGCTTATTAATCCACAGTGCCAAATTAATGTGATAGATGATTTTATTACGCTTGATAATATTCAAGAGCATATTCAAGGTTTTGATTATGTAATTGATTGTATTGATGCAGTTAAAGAAAAAGCAGCATTAATTGCTCACTGTAAACGTAATAAACTACCTATAATTACAACTGGTGGTGCTGGCGGGCAAACAGATCCTAGCCAAATAACTTTTGGTGATGTAGCCAAAACTACGCAAGACCCATTGCTTGCAAAAGTACGTTATATTTTGCGTAAGCAGTATAATTTTAGTAATAATCCTAAACGTAAGTTTAATATTGATTGTGTTTACTCAACAGAGCAATTGGTTTACCCAGGAAGCGATGGCAGCGTATGTCATGCAAAGCAAAGTGCTGATGGCACGATGAATATGGACTGTAATAATGGTTTTGGATCTGTGACTATGATCACAGGAAGCTTCGGCTTTTTTGTTGCGGCAAAAGCGGTGCGTAAATATCTAGATAAAAAACAACGCTCGCAAGCTTAGTTTTCGTTAACTAAGCTTGTGTTGTGCCATGGTTTGTATTTTATCAACCATGGCTTTAATACCATTACCACGTGATGCGCTTAAGTGGCTTATAAGGCCGAGCTTTTCAAATTCTTCATACGCATTTTTATTCACTACTTGCTCTGGTGTTAGGCCATTGTAAAGCGCTAAAATAATGGCTAATAATCCTTTTACTATACGTGTATCTGAGTCACCAATTACAACAAGTGTATTTTCTGTTAAATCAAATTCAACAAACATCCATACTTTGCTTTCACAGCCTGGTACAAGTGCATCATCAGTCTTCAAAACATCAGCTAAAACAGGTAAAGTTTTTCCTAAAAGCATTATCTCACGATATTTTTGCTGCCAAGCGGGCGCATTTTTTATAGATTCTGTGACTTTGTTAAACGTATTTGTCATGAGTTATCCTAATTAATTCTATTAAAGTGACGTTTAGTCCAGTAAAGCGATACATTTTTTAAGTGAATCAATGAATATATCTACATCTTCATAGGTATTATAAAAACAAAAGCTCGCTCTTAGCGTTCCATTAAGCCCTAAATGTGTCATTAATGGCTGTGTACAATGGTGTCCACTCCTTACTGCAACCCCGTACCCGTCAAGTAAAGTTGCCAAATCATAAGGATGTTCATCATTTAAGTTGAAGCAGAGCGTACCAATATTGTCAGATAGGTTGCTATATATTGTAATACCATCAACCTTTACCAATTTTTGAGCGGCATAACTAAACAATTTTTGCTCATATTGCTGGATTTTTGCGTGATCAAATTCATTTAAATAGTCTAATGCGGCACCAAAGCCTAAAACTCCAGAGATATTTGGTGTTCCAGTTTCAAATTTTGCAGGCGCAGGACGATAAGTACTGTGAGTTAAGTACACTTTATCGATCATTTCCCCACCTGATTGGTAAATATCAAGGGTATTTAATTGCTCATATCGACCATAAAGCACACCTAATCCTGTTGGGCCGAGCATTTTATGGCTTGAGCAGACATAAAAGTCACAGTTTAATTCACGTAAATCGGGTTTTAAATGCAGTGCACCTTGTGCACCATCCACTAGAACAAGAGAATTGACGTCTTTTGCAGCTCTAATTAGTGGTTTTAAATCGGTGATATTACCCAGTGTGTTAGATGCTTGTGTAATAGCTAATAGGGCAGGTTTTGTTTCTTTTATAAATTTACAGCATTCTTTGGTGTTCAGCGTGCCATTTTTATTTAGTGGAAGCGCTATTAATTTAGCACCCGTTTGTTGACTCACTATTTGCCAAGGCACTATGTTTGCATGATGCTCAAGCGGAGATATCATTATGGTATGACTTTCATTTAAGCGCTTTTTTAATCCGTTAGCGACCAAGTTAATGGCTTCTGTAGCGCCTTTAGTCCATACAATCTCTTTACTAAATACATTGAAATACTCTGCAGTTTTATCCCGTACTTGTTCATATGCATAAGTTGCTTGCTCGCTAAGTGTATGGCGTCCACGGTGTACATTAGCGTTTTGAAACGTATAGAATTCAGTAATTGTATCTATAACTGATTGAGGCTTTTGTGAGGTTGCTGCTGAGTCTAAATAAACAAGCGGGCAGCCGTTTATTGTTTGATTTAATGTTGGGAAGTCGTTTCTAATTTTATTTATATCAAACTTTAAAGCAAGCATGGCTCATCTACATAGTGTTTTTAAGGCAGGAATTGTAATCGGTTTATGATAATTCTCAAGTGTTGTTAATAAAAAAGGCCGCAAAATGCGGCCTTTTTAAACTAACCAACGTTAATTAACGCTTGTCAGTTGATACGTAGTCACGTTGAGTGTAACCAGTATAAAGTTGACGAGGACGGCTGATCTTATGACCAGGTTGAGATAGCATCTCATCCCAGTGAGTGATCCAACCAACAGTACGTGCCATTGCAAAGATTACAGTGAACATGCTTGTTGGAATACCAATCGCTTTTAAGATAATACCAGAGTAGAAATCTACATTAGGGTATAGTTTTTTCTCTACAAAGTATGGGTCTTCAAGCGCAATTTGCTCAAGCTTCATAGCAATATCAAGAAGTGGATCTTGGATATTCAGCTCAGCTAAAACTTCGTGACACGTTTGACGCATTACTGTAGCGCGTGGGTCAAAGTTTTTGTAAACACGGTGTCCAAAGCCCATAAGGCGGAACGGGTCAGCTTTATCTTTAGCTTTAGCTACGTATTCATCAATACGGTCAACAGAGCCAATCTCTTCTAACATGTTTAAACATGCTTCATTAGCGCCGCCGTGAGCAGGGCCCCATAAAGATGCAATACCAGCTGCAATACATGCATACGGGTTAGCACCAGATGAACCAGCAAGACGAACTGTTGAAGTTGATGCATTTTGTTCATGATCTGCATGAAGCATAAAGATTTTATCCATCGCTTTTGCAGTTACTGGATTAACTTTATATTCTTCAGCAGGTACAGAGAACATCATGTGTAAGAAGTTTTCTGCGTAGCTTAAATCGTTACGTGGGTATACAAACGGTTGGCCGATATTTGTTTTATAAGCCATTGCCGCGATTGTTGGTAACTTAGCAACAAGCTTAACTGCGCTTGTTTTACGTTGTTCAGCATCAGTAATATCAAGGTCTTCATGATAGAAAGATGATAATGCACCTACTACGCCACAAAGCATTGCCATTGGGTGAGCGTCAAAGCGGAAACCTTGGAAAAAGTTAGCAATCTTCTCGTCAAGCATAGTGCTTGTAGTGATTTCATTCTTAAAAACTTCATATTGTTCTTTAGAAGGTAACTCACCATTTAAAAGTAAGTAACAAAGTTCAATGTAATTTGAGTCTTCAGCTAATTGCTCAATTGGGTAACCACGGTGAAGTAGTACACCTTTACCACCATCAATATAGGTGATTGCAGATTCACAAGAACCAGTCGACATGAAACCTGGGTCATAAGTAAAGTGACCGTGTGAACCTAACGTACGTACGTCGATTACATCTTGGCCAGCAGTGCCTTGATAAATTGGAAGTTCGATTGGATCTAGTCCATCAATTTGGACTGTGGCTTTTTTATCTGCCATCGTTATGTATCTCCTATTAAGATATCTATTCTGATTTTTAGATTTTAAAGTTCTGAAATCTGTTTTAAGCACATCTTCTCATTTTAACGTGAAAGAGGGGGTTAAAGTCAATTTTTATAAACATTATGCATATATGTATAATAAATATTCGGTATTAATTAAATATAATACTATTGGCTAATTCGCAAACATCTCTAAATAAACAAGAATTGTAAAAAGCCCTGTGGGTATATATACTAACGGTGGTTTTAAACCGTATTGTATTTGGGTAAACATATTCTTAACAGCTTAAAATTTACAGGTTTGTGAACTTTAATTGTTTTGGTACGTTTATTTTGATAGTTCCATCAGTAATATTTGGTGGGTTTTTAGAAAAACAAGTAGATGAGCTCCACTGTGAGCAAAGATGGGCAAGTAACTGTGAAAAAGCAAAGACCTGTAAATCTAGATCTAACAACTATATCTATGCCGGCAACGGCTAAAGCTTCAATTTTTCACCGCGTCACCGGTGTTGCATTATTTTTTGCTTTAACGTTTGTCATTTGGGCTTGGTCTGAGTCTCTCTCTTCAGCTGAAAGTTTTGAATTCGTCAAGGGTCTGTTTAACGGATTCATTGCCAAATTTATAGCTTGGGGCACTGTTTCTGTATTAGGTTATCACCTTATTGGTGGTATCCGTCATATGATTATGGATATGGGACATTGGGAAGAACTTGAATCAGGTAACCTCAGCGCTAAAGTTTCAATGGCTCTTGGTGTTGTGTTTGCCGTATTGGCAGGGGTGTGGATATGGTTTTAAATCAAGCAACTCTAAAACGTGATGGTGTACAAGATTTCGTATCTTTACGTACCACGGCATTAATAATCAGCGCTTACGCGATTTTTATTATCGGCTATTTTTTAGCGACGCCAGAAGTCACTTTCGAAGCCTGGACAGGCCTCTTCTCTAACCTAGCAATGAAAGGGTTTACGTTAATTACCCTTGTTTGCATTATGGTTCATACCCGCATTGGCCTTTGGCAAGTTCTTACAGACTATGTTAAGTGCGCAAAGCTTCGTGCAGTTTTAGGTTTTGTATTAAACCTAATGGCCGTTGCTTACGTAGCTATTGGTCTAATCGTATTATGGGGTGTTTAAGTGAAATATTCTGTTCGTGAATTTGACGCCGTAGTAATTGGTGCAGGTGGTGCAGGTATGCGCGCTGCTTTAGCAATTACAGAATCTGGCAAAACGTGTGCATTAATATCTAAAGTATTTCCAACGCGCTCACACACTGTATCTGCTCAAGGCGGTATTACGGTTGCGCTTGGTAATTCACACGAAGATAACTGGGAATGGCATATGTACGATACCGTTAAAGGTTCCGATTTTATCGGTGACCAAGACGCTATTGAATACATGTGTCAAACTGGCCCAGAAGCTATTACCGAATTAGAAAACATGGGTTTACCATTTTCTCGTTTTGAAAATGGCCGTGTTTACCAACGTCCTTTCGGTGGTCAATCGAAAAACTTTGGTGGTGAACAAGCCGCACGTACTGCAGCAGCTGCTGACCGTACTGGTCATGCTTTATTACACCTTCTATATCAACAAAACGTTAAAAACAAAACAAATGTATTCTCTGAATGGTATGCACTTGATTTAGTTAAAAACGATAATGGTGATGTAGTAGGGTGTACTGCAATTGAGATTGAGACAGGTGAAGTTACCTTCTTCAAATCTAAAGCTGTTGTATTAGCTACTGGTGGTGCAGGTCGTATATTTGCATCAACCACTAATGCTCACATTAACACTGGTGACGGTGTTGGTATGGCAACACGTGCTGGTATTTCTATGCAAGACATGGAAATGTGGCAGTTCCACCCAACGGGTATCGCAGGTGCTGGTACGCTAGTAACTGAAGGTTGTCGTGGTGAAGGCGGTTATCTTTTAAATAAAGATGGCGAACGCTTCATGGAACGTTACGCACCAAACGCAAAAGACTTAGCGTCTCGCGACGTTGTTGCACGTTCAATGATGACTGAAATCCGTGAAGGTCGTGGTTGTGATGGTCCTTGGGGTCCACATCTTAAGTTAAAACTTGACCATTTGGGTGAAGAAACACTTAACTTACGTCTTCCAGGCGTATGTGATCTTGCTAAAACATTTGCTCACGTTGACCCTGCAAAAGAGCCAATTCCAGTAATTCCAACTTGTCATTATATGATGGGTGGTGTTCCTACTAATGTAAATGGACAAGCGCTACAAATCGATGCTCAAGGCAACGAAACAGTAGTTCAAGGTTTATTTGCAGTAGGTGAGATTGCATGTGTATCTGTACACGGTGCAAACCGCTTAGGTGGTAACTCATTACTTGATTTAGTTGTGTTTGGTCGTGCTGCGGGTAACTTCTTAGGTAAGTACCTAAATGACGTTGAAATATCTAAAGCTGCTTCAGAATCAGACTTAGAAGCGTCTCTTGCACGTTACAATCGTTGGGAAAATTCAACGGCTGGCCAAGGTGAAGATCCAGTTCAAATCAAAAAAGACCTACAACAATGTATGCAGCTTAACTTCTCGGTATTCCGTGAAGGTGACTCAATGGCTGCAGGTCTTCAAGAACTTAAAGAAATTCGCGAACGTCTGCAACATGCTCGTCTTGATGATAAATCATCAGACTTCAATACGCAGCGTATCGAATGTCTTGAACTAGACAACTTAATGGAAACAGCTTACTCAACTGCAGTAGCTGCAAACTTCCGTACAGAAAGCCGTGGTGCACATTCTCGCTTTGACTACCCAGATCGTGATGACGAAAACTGGTTATGTCACTCAGTATTCAATCCTGTAACGGATGAAATGAGTAAGCGTGATGTAAACTATGCGCCTAAAACGCGTGAAGCTTTCCCACCTAAAGCACGTGTTTACTAGGAGATAGACGATGGCACAAGTACAATTTTCAGTTTATCGTTATAATCCAGATGTTGACAACGCTCCTCGTATGCAAGAATACACCTTGCAAACAGAGGAAGGTCACGACATGATGGTGTTGGATGCACTTATTCTTCTAAAAGAACAAGATCCTACATTATCTTTCCGTCGTTCATGCCGTGAAGGTGTGTGTGGATCTGATGGTGTTAACATGAATGGTAAAAATGGTTTAGCATGTATTACTCCTTTATCTACGCTACAAAAAAATGGCAAAGGTAAAATCGTAGTACGTCCATTACCAGGTTTACCTGTGGTTCGTGACCTTGTTATTGACATGAGTCAGTTCTACACTCAGTACGAAAAAGTTAAACCTTATTTAATTAATGATCAGCCTGCAGCAGGCGAACGTCTTCAAACTATTGAAGAACGTGATAAATTAGATGGGCTTTATGAGTGTATTTTGTGTGCATGTTGTTCAACATCGTGTCCTTCGTTCTGGTGGAATCCAGACAAGTTCATTGGTCCAGCAGGTCTTCTTCATGCTTATCGTTTCTTGGCTGATAGCCGAGATACAGCAACTGAAGAACGTTTAGCGGATTTAGACGATGCGTTCAGTGTGTTCCGTTGTCACAGTATCATGAACTGTGTTAGCGTTTGTCCTAAGGGTCTTAATCCGACCAAAGCAATTGGACAAATCAAATCTATGTTACTAAACCGAGCGGTTTGATAGCTTAGTAAAGGTAAGATGGCTAATATTAAATTATATTAGCCATCTTGTTATAATAACTATTAATTTCTGCGCTAAAAAAAAGGGCTTATAAATGCACGAAGGTGTGATGAAGGCATGGCTAGAATCTTCACATTTAAACGGCGGCAACGTTGCTTATGTAGAAGAGCTTTATGAAGCGTATTTAGACGATGCGACTTCTGTGCCAGACGAATGGCGAGAAGTGTTTGAACAATTACCTAAAGTTGATGGTGTGGATGTTGAAGTAAAACATTCAGAGGTTCGAGCACAGTTTGCACAGCTTGCAAAAAACAAGCATAGAGAAGTAGTGGTAGCAGAGGGTAGTGGCGGTGACCTTAAACAGGTTAAAGTTCTACAACTTATTAATGCTTTCCGTTTTCGTGGGCACCAAAATGCAAACCTAGATCCATTAGGTATTTGGCAACGAGAGCGTGTACGAGATTTAGAGCTAGAATACCACGACCTATCTTCAAGTGATTTTGACCGCGAGTTTAACGTAGGATCGTTTGCCGTAGGGCGCGATACTATGCCTTTAGGTGAACTATACCAAGCACTAAAAACTACATATTGTGGTTCAATTGGCGCTGAGTATATGCACATCACATCAACAGAGGAAAAACGTTGGTTACAACAACGTCTAGAATCTGTCCAGTCTAGGCCTAAATTCTCAAAAGATGAAAAGCTACGTATCCTTAAAGGGCTTACTGCAGCAGATGGTCTAGAAAAATATTTAGGGTCTAAGTTCCCTGGTGCTAAGCGCTTTTCACTTGAAGGTGGCGATGCGTTAGTTCCAATGCTTAAAGAGCTTATTCACCGCGCTGGTGAAAGCGGCCAACAAGAAGCTGTTATTGGTATGGCTCACCGTGGTCGTTTAAACGTTTTAGTTAATGTACTTGGTAAAAATCCATCAGAATTATTTGATGAATTTGCTGGTATACATAAAGAAACGTTAGGTTCTGGTGATGTTAAATATCACATGGGTTATTCGTCTGACTTTGCTACCAAAGGTGGCAATGTACACATGGCGCTTGCGTTTAACCCATCTCACCTAGAAATCGTAAACCCTGTTGTAATGGGCTCTGTACGTGGTCGTCTCGACCGTTTAGGTGATAAATCAGGCATTAAAGCACTACCTATTACCATCCATGGTGATTCTGCTATTGCTGGACAAGGTGTTGTTCAAGAAACGTTTAACATGTCACAAACTAATGCGTTTAGTTGTGGTGGTAGTATTCGTATTGTTGTCAACAACCAAGTTGGTTTTACAACCTCTAAGCAAGATGACGTTCGCTCAACGCCATACTGTACTGACATTGCTAAAATGGTTCAGTCTCCAATATTCCATGTTAATTCTGATGATCCTGAAGCCGTTGCATTTGTTACTCAACTTGCTCTTGATTTTAGAAATCAGTTTAAGCGTGACGTAGTAATTGATTTAGTTTGTTACCGTCGCCATGGTCACAATGAAGCTGATGAGCCTAATGCAACTCAGCCTGTCATGTACCAAAAAATTAAAAAGCATCCAGTGCCGCGTTTAATCTATGCAGACCAACTTATTGCTGAAGGCTCTTTTTCTGAACAAGAAGTTAAAGCCTTAGCCGATGAGTACCGTGATGCACTAGATGAAGGCAGCTGTGTTGTTTCAGAAATACAGCCAGAGACGTCGCATTCTTCTGAGTGGGCCAAATATATTGGTCATGAATGGAATGTTGACTACGATGCTAGCGTATCTGTAGAGAAGCTTAAAGCTCTTGGTGAGAAAGTAGCTTCTTACCCAGAACAACATAAAGCTCAATCTCGCGTTAAAAAGATTTATGACGATCGTAAGCTAATGGCCATAGGTGAAAAACCACTTGATTGGGGTATGGCAGAGACTCTTGCCTATGCAACAATTGCGTCTGAAGGTACTGACATTCGTTTAACAGGACAAGACACAGGTCGAGGAACATTCTTTCATCGTCATGCTGTTGTTCATGGTCAATCTGATGGTACAACTTACACTCCTTTAGAGCATTTAAGTGAAGATCAAGGCACATTTGAAGTCTTTGATTCTGTTTTATCTGAGGAAGCTGTCGTTGCGTTCGAATATGGATATGCTACCGCTGAACCTAAGTCTCTCGTAATATGGGAAGCGCAATTTGGTGACTTCGCCAATGGTGCACAAGTTGTATTTGACCAGTTCTTAAGTTCTGGTGAGCAAAAGTGGGGCCGTTTATGTGGGCTTACAATTTTGTTACCTCATGGCTACGAAGGTCAAGGTCCTGAACATAGTTCAGCGCGCTTAGAGCGTTTCTTGCAACTATGTGCTGATCACAACATGCAAGTATGTGTTCCTTCAACGCCAGCGCAAGTTTACGCTATGCTTCGTCGTCAATCAGTTCGACCACTTCGTCGTCCTCTGATTGTTATGACGCCTAAGTCGCTACTTCGTCACCCGCTTGCAACTTCATCACTTGAAGAGCTTTCACACGGTGTTTACCATAATATGATCGACGAAGTTGATGATATTAACCCTGAGAAAGTAGAGCGCGTTGTATTTTGTAGCGGTAAAGTTTACTACGAGTTACTACAAGAGCGTCGTAAGCTTGAGCAAGATAATATTGCAATTGTACGTGTTGAACAGTTATACCCGTTCCCACACGATGAAATGCAAACAATTATAGAGCGCTACCAACACGTAACTGATTTTGTATGGTGTCAAGAAGAGCCACAAAACCAAGGTGCATGGTACTGTTCACAACATCACTTTATTGATGCAATCCCACAAGGTGCTAAATTAAAATATGCAGGACGTAAAGCGTCTGCATCACCAGCGTGTGGTTACATGTCAGTACATACTAAAGAACAACAAGCGCTCGTTGCCGACGCGCTTACTATAGAAAATAAAGGATAAGCAATGAGCACAGAAATTAAAGTTCCTGTTCTTCCTGAGTCGGTTGCAGATGCTACCGTTGCTACATGGCATGTAAGTGTTGGCGACAAAGTAACTCGCGATCAAAACTTAGTAGACATTGAAACAGATAAAGTGGTTTTAGAAGTTGTTGCACAGCATGACGGTGTAATAACAGAAATATCACAAGAAGAAGGTGCAACCGTACTTGGCGACCAAGTTATGGGTTTACTTGGTGATGCTGATGCAGCGCCAGCAAGTGAAGGTTCAACTAAAGAAGAATCAGCACCAGCTAAATCAGAAGACGCGCCAGTGGCGCAATCAGCACCAGCATCAGAAGGTAAAGAAGTGGATATTAAAGTACCTGTACTTCCAGAATCAGTTGCAGACGCAACAATTGCTACATGGCATGTACAACCAGGTGACGCGGTAACACGCGACCAAAACTTGGTAGATATTGAAACAGATAAAGTTGTTCTTGAAGTAGTAGCTCAAGAAGATGGCATCATGGGTGATATCATTCATGGCGAAGGCGATACTGTATTAGGCGAGCAAGTAATTGGTTCGGTTAAAGCAGGCGGTGCACCAGCGGCTCCAGCTGCAAAAGCAGACGCAGCGCCAGCAGCAGATTCAAGCGAAAGTTCAGATGTGTTAACACCATCAGTTCGTCGTTTAATTGCTGAGAAAGGCCTAGACGCTTCTAAAATTAAAGGCACGGGTAAAAATGGTCGTGTAACTAAAGAAGACGTTGATACTTTCTTAAAAGCACCAGCGCCAGCGGCTAAAAAAGCAGAAGCTTCTGCTCCAGCTGCACCGATGGGCGATCGTACTCAAAAACGTGTACCTATGACTCGTTTACGTAAAACGATTGCGACACGCCTTCTTGAAGCTAAAAACTCAACTGCAATGTTAACAACATTCAACGAAGTGAACATGGGACCAATCATGAGCCTTCGTAAGCAGTATCAAGAAACTTTTGAAAAGCGTCACGGCATTCGTTTAGGTTTCATGTCTTTCTATGTGAAAGCTGTAACTGAAGCTCTTAAGCGTTTTCCAGATGTAAATGCTTCAATTGATGGTGACGATATTGTTTACCATAACTATTTCGATATCAGCATTGCAGTATCTACTCCACGTGGCTTAGTTACTCCAGTACTTAAAGATTGTGACAAACTATCTGTTGCTGAAATCGAAAAAGGTATTCGTGAGTTAGCACTTAAAGGTCGTGATGGTAAGCTAACGCTTGCTGATATGACGGGTGGTAATTTCACTATTACTAATGGTGGCGTATTTGGTTCATTGCTATCTACACCTATCATTAACTTGCCACAGTCTTCAATCTTGGGTATGCATAAAATTCAAGACCGTCCGATGGCTGTAAATGGTAAAGTTGAAATACTACCTATGATGTATTTAGCACTTTCTTATGACCACCGTATCATTGATGGTAAAGAATCTGTTGGTTTCTTAGTAACTATTAAAGAGTTACTTGAAGATCCAACTCGCTTATTGCTAGATGTTTAATCTAGTTGTATGAAATGTAAGCTGTGAATGAACATTCACAGCTTTTTTTTTGCGCCTTTGGTCGTACTGGGGTTTTCATGTTAAGCCTTGGGATCTATACTAGGTGCGCAATTTGGGATAGTTGTTTATTTGAAAAAATATTCAGCTCTTTTAGTATAAAAAATTGGATAAAGCATCATGAATTTGCATGAGTATCAGGCAAAACAACTTTTTGCCGAATATGGTTTACCCGTTTCTACAGGTTACGCTTGCGATACACCTGAAGAAGCTGCTGCAGCTGCTGAAAAAATTGGCGGCGATATGTGGGTTGTTAAAACTCAGGTTCACGCAGGTGGACGTGGTAAAGCTGGCGGTGTAAAGCTAGTTAAAACTATCGAAGAAGTAAAAGCGTTTGCAGCTAACTGGTTAGGTAAAAACCTAGTTACTTACCAAACAGACGAGAAAGGCCAGCCAGTAGCTAAAATTTTAGTAGAAAGCTGTACTGACATTGCTAACGAATTGTACCTAGGTGCAGTAGTTGACCGTGCATCTCGTAAAGTAGTTTTCATGGCGTCTACTGAAGGCGGCGTTGAAATTGAAACTGTTGCTGAAGAAACACCAGAGCTTATCCACAAAGCAGAGATCGACCCGTTAGTAGGTCCTCAAGCTTACCAAGCACGTGAACTAGGTTTCAAATTGGGTCTTAACCCAGTACAAATGAAACAGTTTGTTAAGATCTTTATGGGTCTTGGTAAAATGTTCACTGATTTTGATTTCGCACTACTTGAAATCAACCCGTTAGTAATTACAGATGAAGGCAACCTTCACTGTCTTGACGGCAAAATCGGTATTGATGGTAATGCACTTTACCGTCAACCTAAAATCCGTGAATTCCACGATCCATCTCAAGAAGATGCTCGTGAAGCACACGCAGCAAGCTTCGAGCTTAACTACGTTGCTCTAGACGGTAATGTTGGTTGTATGGTTAACGGTGCAGGCCTAGCAATGGGTACTATGGACATCGTAAACCTACACGGCGGCAAGCCGGCTAACTTCTTGGATGTTGGTGGCGGTGCTACTAAAGAACGTGTTTCTGAAGCATTCAAAATCATTCTTTCTGACGACAATGTTAAAGCTGTTTTAGTAAACATCTTTGGCGGCATCGTTCGTTGTGACATGATTGCTGAAGGCATCATTGGCGCAGTTAAAGAAGTTGGCGTAACCGTACCAGTAGTTGTACGTTTAGAAGGTACTAATGCTGAATTAGGTCGTGAAGTTCTTAAGAACTCTGGTCTAGATATCATTGCTGCTGAATCACTAACAGACGCTGCTGAAAAAGTTGTTGCTGCTGCGGAGGGCAAATAATGTCTGTATTAATCAATAAAGATACAAAAGTTATCTGTCAAGGTTTCACTGGTGGCCAAGGTACTTTCCACTCAGAGCAAGCGCTTGAGTACGGTACACAAATGGTTGGTGGTGTTAGCCCAGGTAAAGGCGGTCAAACGCACCTTGGTCTTCCTGTATTCAACACAGTTCGTGATGCTGTAAAAGAAACTGGCGCAACTGCTTCAGTTATCTACGTACCAGCTCCTTTCTGTAAAGATGCAATCTTAGAAGCTATCGATGCTGGCATCGAGCTAATAGTTTGTATTACTGAAGGTATCCCTACACTTGATATGGTTGATGTTAAAATCAAACTAGATCAAACAGGTACTCGTATGATCGGTCCTAACTGCCCAGGTGTTATTACTCCAGGTCAGACTAAGATTGGTATCATGCCTGGTCATATCCACAAACCTGGTAAAGTAGGTATTGTTTCTCGCTCTGGTACTTTAACGTACGAAGCAGTTAAGCAAACTACTGATGCTGGTTTTGGTCAGTCTACGTGTGTTGGTATTGGTGGTGATCCAATTCCAGGTACTAACTTTATCGACGTTCTAGAAATGTTCGAAAAAGATCCACAAACTGAAGCAATCGTAATGATTGGTGAAATTGGTGGTACTGCAGAAGAAGAAGCTGCAGAGTACATCAAAGCTCACGTAACTAAACCTGTAGTATCTTACATTGCTGGTGTTACTGCACCAGAAGGTAAGCGTATGGGTCACGCTGGCGCAATCATTGCCGGCGGTAAAGGTACTGCTGATGAGAAATTTGCTGCATTAGAAGCTGCGGGCGTAAAAACTGTACGTTCACTTGCTGATATCGGTAAAGCACTTAAAGAGAAAACAGGCTGGTAATCGCTTGTTTTTCTTTGAAAAGGCCCGCATATGCGGGCCTTTTTGTTATTAGATGAAAATTTAGAACGGGTAACTAATATGCTGGAAAAAACGTACAGATAAGTCTTGGCGTTGTTTATTTATAGCCAGCTCATTACACAGAGTATAGATTGTTTTTTCTACTTGGTTCATAAATCGACCGTAGCCCATTTCATGTTTATCCTGCTGCGTTGCGACTACTACAAAATGCAGCGTTTCTACCAATTTACTTGCTTCATAAAAGTGCTTAATTTGATTTTCATTAGATTCAATATCAAAACTTAACTTTTGAAGTTCATCATTACCTTCACTTTTATCTATTTTACTGTTGCGTATAATAGGCGTTGCACCGTTAGCAACCATAGCGCCATGGTTTAAGTTATTATTTTGACACGCACGTATAAATGCATAAGCAAAGTAGTCATAAAATTTAGCATAATCGTTTGTGTTCATTAGTGTTTGAAACTGCGTTTTAATAGCGCGCGAAACCGGTATAGTAAAAGTGGCGTAAGTCATCTCTGCATAATCATTGGGTATGCTGCATTGTCTTGATTGGTAGCGAGGGTAGAGACTTCTTAATTTGTAACCATAGCTTTCCTTGTTGCCTTTTTCTTTAGCAAAGAGGTCATACGTTAAGTGTTGATGGTCGCGTAGTTTAAACTGGGGCTGATTTATTAAGAGTTGTCCTTGTAAAGTGTCTAACACTTTTTGGACTTTATTATGAAATTCTGCAGAATTGGCTCGTAAATCATCGCCTGTTGCTAAAAATAGAATGCGTATTTTTTTACTTGGTGTACCTTCAGTGTAATAAATCTTATGCGCTTCGTGATAACGGGGATTATAAAAAAAGAGCATTTGTTTATCTGTTTCTAATTGATAAGACTCATCATTAAATCTTACAACGGGTAGTTTATCATTCGCTAATAAGTGCACATTATAAAGCTCATACTCATCACAAGAAGCAAACAGCTGGCGTGCAATACGTTCATAGCAGCAATTTATATCACTAAAGCTTTTATAAAAATCGTGATTAGGGGTTATTTCAGCTAAAAGGTAGTGGTTAGCGCGTGCATTAGTTGGAATATATACACGATGTTGATTAAGTGTCGCCATCTTTAAATCCTTATAATGTAGGTTATTTACCTACTATAAACTGTTTAGATGACTTAAATATTGCGTTAAAACAAATTTTATTCATAAACAATGGTTCAGCTGAATTAAAGTTAAGCAATATCAAAAATAAACCTTAATCTAGTGCTGTATGTTAGTGTATGTTTTTGTAATAATGCATTAGTTTTGTTATTACGTAATATTTAGAGGACTGCACTCCTATGGCGGAAATTGAGAATCGCCCAAGTAACTTTATTAGAACCCGAATTGATGAAGACTTAGCAAGTAAAAAGCATGCAACAACGCATACACGTTTTCCACCTGAACCTAATGGCTTTTTGCATATTGGTCATGCCAAATCAATTTGTTTAAATTTTGGCATCGCAAAAGATTATAACGGTTTATGTAACTTACGTTTTGACGATACAAACCCAGAAAAAGAAGACATTAACTACGTTAATTCTATAAAAGAAGACGTACAGTGGTTAGGTTTTAACTGGGATGGCGATATAAAGTATTCTTCTAACTATTTTGATACTTTATATGGTTACGCTGTTGAGCTTATAAATAAAGGCTTAGCGTACGTTTGCTTTTTAACAGCAGACGAAGCACGCCAATACCGTGGTACATTGAAAGAGCCAGGTAAAAATAGCCCGTACAGAGATACATCAGTTGAAGAAAACCTAGCGTTATTTGAAAAAATGCGTGCTGGCGAATTCAAAGAAGGCGAATGTGTCCTGCGTGCTAAAATTGATATGGCTAGTTCATTTATGGTGCTTCGCGATCCAATTATTTATCGCGTACGTTTTGCTCATCATCATCAAACAGCAGACAAGTGGTGCATTTACCCAATGTATGACTTCACGCACTGTATTTCTGATGCACTCGAAGGTATTACACATTCATTATGCACACTCGAGTTTCAAGATAACCGTCGTTTGTACGACTGGGTACTTGATAACATTAGTTTAGAGTGTCACCCACAGCAAATTGAGTTTTCACGTTTAAATCTTGAATACACAATTATGTCTAAGCGTAAGCTAAGTGATTTAGTGGTAAATAACCATGTAGAAGGGTGGGATGACCCACGCATGCCTACAATTGCAGGTCTACGTCGCCGTGGTTATACACCAGGTTCAATCCGTGAGTTTTGTTTGCGTATTGGTGTAACAAAACAAGAGAATATGGTTGAAATGGGTATGCTTGAAGCATGTATCCGTGAAGATCTAAACGAAAATGCACCACGTGCAATGGCCGTACTCGATCCTGTTAAAGTTGTTATTGAAAACTACGATGCAGATAAAGTTGAAACTTTATCAGTGGCTAACCACCCAAATAAAGAAGAAATGGGTCGTCGTGATGTACCATTTACTCGTGAAATCTATATTGAACGAGAAGACTTTAAAGAAGAAGCGAATAACAAGTTTAAACGTTTAGTGCTTGATAAAGAAGTACGCTTACGTGGTGCGTATGTTATTAAAGCACAGCGTGTTGAAAAAGACGAAAATGGTGAAATCACAACTATCTTCTGTACATACGACAGCGAAACACTTGGTAAAAACCCAAGTGATGGTCGTAAAGTAAAAGGTGTTATTCACTGGGTTTCAGCACCAGAGTCTATTACGGCAGAAGTTCGTTTATACGATCGTTTGTTTAGTGTTCCAAACCCAGCAGCCGCTGATGAGTTTGAAACAACATTAAATCCTGAGTCACTGGTTGTTTTATCAAACGCTAAATTAGAGCCATCGCTTGCTAATTCACAAGCAGAGCAGGGCTTTCAGTTTGAGCGTACAGGTTATTTCTCTCGTGATTCTAAATCAGAGAACGTTGTATTTAACCAAACAGTGGGTCTTCGTGATTCATGGTCTAAAACTCAATAAGTAATATCTAAAAAACCTGAACTCTGGATAATAAATCTATCTCGAGCAGCTATTTTCAGCGCTAACTGCGTTGAATTTACTTGCAATAGGCCAGCTATTGACGCGTGAATTCGCCTTGTTTTCACTTAAAATCTCTGGCTAGAGAAAATAAATTTAAATATCACCATGATTCAATACGTTGGTAAATCTCTTAACCAGAGTTCAGGTTTAATATCCCCAGTTTTTACTGGGTTTATTCATTACAAGCGTATTTTAGACACAAAAAAAACCTGCACTTAGCAGGTTTTTTATTGCTTTTTAAAAGCGGTATTAGCTGTTAGCGTCGCTAAATTCTTTACACGCTGCTTTATCATTACACTCACCGTATAAATATAAAGAATGGTTTGTAAGTGTAATACCATTTTCTTCAGAAATTTCAAGTTGACGACGTTCAATCATCTCATCTTCAAACTCTACAACTTTGCCACACTTCAAACATACTAAATGATCGTGGTGTGTGCTTCCTGAAAGTTCAAATACTGATTTGCCACCTTCAAAGTGATGACGGCTTACAATACCCGCATCATCAAATTGGTTAAGTACGCGGTATACAGTTGCAAGACCAATTTCTTCACCTAGATCCAAAAGAATTTTGTAAACATCTTCAGCACTGATGTGTTGGTTATCTGGAGATTGTAAAATCTCTAATATTTTAATACGCGGTAAAGTTACTTTTAAACCGGCTTTTTTAAGTTCCAAGTTATGATCAGTCATTAAATCTGTCTCAATTTTATTTGGTTATACTAGACATCTTGCAAAGATGTACACGACACATTAGCAACAAACAGGATAACGTGCCTAAGCGTTAAGTGCAAAGAACAATTGATTTATATTGCCACTAAAGCTTAAAACGCTAACTGTTTGATAATTATTTAAACAGCTAGCGATATATGCAGTAAATTAGTCAGCTAATTCACTTAAACACATTTCTTCATATACTTGAGCAGACCATGCTTTAACACGTTGTTCTGTAAGCTCTGGTTGACGGTCTTCGTCGATACCCAAACCTACAAAATGCTTATCATCAGCCATGCCTTTAGATGCTTCAAAGTCATAGCTTTCGCTCGGCCAATGACCAACAACAATAGCGCCACGTTCAGTAACGATATCGTTGATCATGCCCATCGCATCTAAAAAGTACTCAGCGTAATCTTCTTGGTCTCCACAACCAAAAATAGCAACAAGTTTACCTTCAAAGTCAACTTCTTCAAGTTCTGGAAAAAAGTCATCCCAGTCACATTGTGCTTCGCCGTAGTACCAAGTAGGGATACCGAATAAGATCAAATCAAATTCAGCAATCTCTTCTTTAGAGCTTTTTGCAATATCATGAACAGCCACTAGCTTTTTACCCAATTCTTTTTGGATCATTTTTGCTACGTGTTCTGTGTTACCTGTGTCACTTCCGAAAAAAATGCCTACACTTGCCATGGATTTAAAACCTTTTATGTATCAATAGCCAATCTTTCTTGTAAAATCGTTTCAATCAGCGCACTGCGGCTAATATTTTGTGCATCTGCCATATCACTCAATGCTTGATATAACTGCGATGAAACTTTAAATTCAACACGCTTTAAGCCACGTGCTTTATCTCTTTTTATTTGATTACGTTTATTTACCTTTAACTGCATATCCCGTGAAAGGGGATTGGTTTTAGGTCTGCCTGGGCGTTTTTCGTATTCAAATAAATCGAGTGTAGTTCTATCTGTTTCTGACTTCGCCATGCTTAACCTACACCTGCGCCTTGCCAAAATACTTGAATAAGACCTTTAGCAATAAAGCCTGAACAACCTAAAAAGAGCACGCCCCAGACAATGTATTGTCCGAACTTAGGCACATTGCCACTTTTTAGTACGTCTTTAATTGCCATGCCGATGAATATGAAAATACCGGCTAAGCCAAAATACAACCCTAGGGTATCAAATTCGTTAATTAACTGACTGACCATCAACGTATAACCTTTAAATTAAACGGCGCGTACTATAGCATATAATTATTCATATATTTAGTGCGCAAAATCAAAAACACGCGATTAAAATTGCTTTAAACCGCAGTTAAAAAGTCGTTTATCGCTTTATTTACAGCAAGTGGCTTTTGAGCATGAAGCCAATGGCCTGCGCCATGAATTATTTTAGCCTTGGTATTTTTAAAGCGAGCTTTAATTGCAGTACGATGCTCGGGCAAAATATAGTCAGAATCATTACCTTTAATGAAAAGAGTATCGCACAAACAAGAATTATTTTCATTAACATTGGATGTGATAGTAGAATATTTTTCGTCAAGCACATTTAAGTTAAATCGCCATGCAAAATGATCTTCCTCATTTTTAGCGAGGCTTTTAAGTAGAAACTGTCGAACTCCCAGTTCTTCTATGTAAGGCTGCATAATTATATCAGCTTGTTTTCTATCGTCTATTGATTGTCCTGAAACCGCTTTTAATGCCTGTAATATTTTTGTGTGCCGAGCAGGGTAACTAACAGGTGCTATATCAAGTACAACAAGCTTATTTACAAGTTCAGGATGTGTAAGTGCTAATTCCATTGCTACTTTACCACCCATAGAATGCCCAACTAAATGTGCTTTATCTATGTTCAAATGTGCTAATAACTCAACAATATCTTGTGCCATTGCCGGGTAGTTCATTTCGTTGCTATGCGGAGAAAGCCCGTGGTTACGTAAATCGACGTTAATAACATTAAAGTGTTCACTTAATGGTTTTGCTATTACATTTAGGTTTTCTAATGATCCAAAAAGCCCATGTATCAAAATAACATTAGGACCTTGCCCTTGTTGCTTGTAATTTAACTGCATACCCGCCTCCTGAAAATTTCGCCATAGTTTGCCGAGCATTGCTCTAAAAAGCAAAAAATACAGCGACTATTTATTAAATTGGGCTTTTGTTTGTTAAATCAACAACAATGAGGTAAATATTAATATGTTTACGGGAGTGCTTGTTGTAACTCGCATTTCTGATTGGTTTGGGTATAATCACACGGGAGAAAAAAATGTGACCCGTAATGACAGGAAGAACATGAAACAAATCGACATAGACGACGAGTTATATCAATATATTGCTAGCAATACGCAAAGTATTGGTGAAAGTGCATCCACTATTTTACGTCGTTTATTAAATCTGAGCGGCGAAAAAATTCAAACCGCAAACGTAGAACTAACTCAAAATAATCAAACTGCGACTACGTCTACCGCCACATTAAAAAGCTCAGAGCCATCTGCTGCTGAGACTTCAAAAAAACAAACGCCTGTAGCTCACGCACCCGTGAAGCAAAAAAGCGATAATGTTTTTAATGTATTAAATAAAGAAGAGCTGGCAATGCAAAAAGGTGTTGTTGGACGCTTTTTGTTTATTTTAAGTGCATTTTACCGCACACATAAAACTGATTTTTCTGCGGTATTAGACATAAAAGGGCGTGACCGTGTTTACTTTGCTACTAGTAAAGAAGCTTTAGTAAATAGCGGTAGTAGTATGAATCCTAAAAACATAACCGATAGTGAATATTGGGTTATGACTAATTCTAATACAACGCGTAAAAAAATGATGCTTCATGAAGTGGCTCTTTGCCTTGGATATAGTGCAGAGCAAGCTGAAAAAATTCGCGATTACCTGTAAGGAAATATAATGGCTATTCACTCAGGCGCAGGCAAAACTGCTCCACAATCGGCACTGGTTAACGTACCTAAATTAGTATCTGCGTATTACTTAAATGAACCTGATCTTGAACAAAATCCAGAGCATTGTGTTGCCTTTGGTACCTCAGGCCACCGTGGTTGTTCTTACGATGTTAAATTTAACGAATCACACATTTTAGCGATTACTCAGGCTATTTGTGATTACAGAAAACAAAATGACATATTTGGTCCGTTATTTTTAGGCAAAGACACACACGCATTGAGTGAAGCCGCATTTAACTCGGCTATTGAAGTATTAGTTGCTAACGAAGTGCAAGTGATAACGCAAGAGGACGGTGATTTTACACCAACGCCAGTTATCAGCCATGCCATAGTGAGCCACAATAAGCTACACCCAAATGAATTAGCAGACGGGATTGTTGTTACGCCTTCGCATAACCCTCCTGAAGATGGTGGCTTTAAATACAACCCACCTAATGGCGGGCCAGCTGATACCGACGTCACTAATTGGATTGAAGACAGAGCTAATCAACTTTTATTAGAAGATTTAGTTGAAGTTGAGTTATTTCCATTCGCTAAAGCATCGCGTTCCGGCTTTATCCGCTACGAAGATTTAATGACTCCTTATATTGATGACTTAGCAAATATCGTTAATTTAAAAGCAATCAGCGATGCAGGTATTAAAATAGGTATCGATCCACTAGGTGGTTCAGGCATCAACTTTTGGCCAGTCATTGCAAAAAAATATAATTTAGATTTAACCGTAGTTAATGATGTTGTTGATCCACGTTTTGCTTTTATGCCACTTGATAAAGACGGCAAAATTCGTATGGATTGTTCATCGCCTTATTCAATGGCAAATCTTATTGCACTAAAAGATGATTTTGATGTGTCTATTGGTAACGACCCTGACTACGATCGTCACGGTATTGTAACGCCAGATGGTTTAATGAATCCAAACCACTTTTTAGCAGTGGCAATCGATTACTTACTTAAACACCGTGATTGGAATGAAACCGTAGAAATTGGTAAAACATTGGTTTCTAGCTCTATGATCGACAAAGTAGCTGCTCGTAACAACCGTAAGGTTAAAGAAGTACCAGTAGGCTTTAAATGGTTTGTTGAAGGCTTAAGCAAAGGCAAGCTTGCCTTTGGTGGTGAAGAAAGCGCAGGTGCTGCATTTTTACGTTTTGATGGCTCTGTATGGTGTACAGATAAAGACGGCTTCATTATGGGTCTACTCGCTGCAGAAATACTTGCTGTGACAGGTAAAACGCCATCAGCGCTTTATAAAGAATTAGAACAAGAGTTTGGTTCTCCAATTTATAAACGCCTAGATGCACCAGCCACAAGCGGTCAAAAATCACGTTTAAAAGCATTGAGTGCTTCTGATGTTAAAGCAGATACACTTGCAGGCGAGCCTATTTTGCAAAAATTGACTCATGCACCAGGTAACGATGCCGCCATTGGTGGTTTAAAAGTGGTTACTGAAAATGGCTGGTTTGCAGCGCGTCCATCAGGTACTGAAGATATTTATAAAATATACCTTGAATCATTTAAAGGTGAAGAGCATTTAGCGTTACTTGAAAAAGAAGCTAAAAAGCTTGTAGATTCAGTTATAAGCTAACTTAATCTAATAATTTTAAAACGGCTGATTTATTCAGCCGTTTTCGTTTCTATAGCTTGTGTATTTATAAAAATATATGCATAAGAGTCTACTCTCACATTATTTTTAAAGGGCTTATTATATGTCAGCCAATCCATCTTACTTAAATGAATTAAAACAAACTGGCGATTTTTTAACGCTTAGTCGTGACAACGAATGGCATTTAGATGCAGGTGAGTTTGTTTTAGATAATGGGACTCTTGTAAATATACACGATACCGGAGTCATTGAGTTTCAACCTGCTGTTACAACGTCAAAAGATGTAGTTTATTCAAGCGCTGTACACGGTAACGAAACTGCGCCAATTGAAATTTGTGATGCACTTATTAAACAAATTATAAAAGGCGAGCTGATACTTAAGCAGCGCGCTTTGTTTATTTACGGTAATCCACAATCAATTAATATTGGCCTGCGTTTTGTAGAAGAAAACTTAAATAGATTATTTAATGGTCACCATACAGTTGAAGGTGTACCAATGAATAATGAGCGAAACCGCGCTGCAAAGCTTGAGCAATACGTAAGCGATTTTTATACACGTGGCGAGCAAGGCAGTACGCGATGTCATTACGACTTACACACTGCAATTAGAGGCTCTAAAAACGAAAAATTTGCTGTGTATCCATTTTTACATGGTAAGCCATGGAAAAAGTCGCAGTTACAATTCTTATTGAGTTGTGGTGTAAATACTGTGCTTATGATGAAATCTCCTGCAACAACATTTAGCTATTATTCGTCATTTATACACGGTGCTGATTCTTTTACGGTAGAGCTGGGTCAAGTTAAGCCATTTGGTCAAAACGATATGGCTCGCTTTGAAAAAACAAAGCAAACCTTAACTGCATTAATTAGTCAAAATGAAGTTAAATATCCTGAATTTAATGCAAACGATTTTGAATTGTTTGCTGTCCATCGCACAATAAATAGAACGCAGAACGATTTTAGCTTTCCTTTTTCTGACGATGCCGAGAACTTTACTGGCTTTGCGAAAGGTGAACTACTTGCAACCGACGGTGATACAGCGATTTATGCTGACGTTGAAGGAGAGGCTATTATTTTTCCAAATGCGAGCGTAGCATTAGGGCAAAGAGCACTCCTTACTGTTATTCCAATGGATATTGATAGCAATTTCGTCTAATTTAACTCATCAGACCACTAATGGCTTGAAGTTAACTATATGATTACTATTAATTAAAGTAACCGTATCGTTAACTTGCCACTTATTTAACCAGTATTTGCTTTTGTTTCGTCCCAGATCTGTTGAATAACACTTTACGTTAACGTAAAGTGTTGGCAGCTTTAATTAAAGATAGTGCAGATGTTGCAAAGTTTAACCAGCAACAATCACCCACAATAATAATTTAAAGGGGCACTGTTTTACCGACAACAAAAGAAGGTAGGTTATGAGTAATCCAAATAACGTATCGCTGAATATTAACCACGAGCTTGAATTTATTGATGGTCAAGCGCTTAATATTCCAACCCTTAGTATTTTAACTGAGGACGGCGACATTCATCCTAGTGCAACCGCACCTGACATTTCAAAACATACCGCTATTAAGTTATATGAAACAATGCGTTTTATACGTTTGTTAGATGAACGTATGCAAGGCGCGCAGCGCCAAGGCCGTGTTAGTTTTTATATGCAATGCCTAGGCGAAGAAGCCGCAGTTACAGCCTCTGCTGCTGCACTTGATCAAGACGATATGATCATGGCTCAATATCGTGAACAGGCAGCCCTGCATTATCGTGGCTTTACGCTTGATCAATTTATGAACCAAATGTTTTCAAATGAATTGGATTTAGGCAAAGGTCGTCAAATGCCAATCCACTATGGTTCTAAAGCGCTAAACTACATGACGATCTCATCGCCATTGGGTACGCAAATACCACAGGCAACGGGTTATGCATATGGCCAAAAAATAAAGCACATCGACGCTAAAACAGGCGAGCTTGCCAGCACAATTGATAATGTGACTATTTGTTACTTTGGTGAAGGTGCTGCATCTGAAGGTGACTTTCATGCCGGTTTAAATATGGCCGCTGTTCACAGAGCGCCGGTTATATTTTTTGCACGTAATAACGGCTATGCAATATCAACCCCTGCTGATGAGCAATTTAAAGGCGATGGTATTGCCTCGCGTGGTGTGGGTTATGGCATTAAAACAATTCGTGTTGATGGCACAGATGCACTTGCTGTGTATGCGGCGACTAAAAAAGCACGCGAAATAGCCTCAACACAAGGTGAGCCTGTACTCATTGAATCGATTGCTTATCGTTTGGGTGCGCACTCTACGTCAGACGATCCAAGTGGTTATCGCTCTAAAGATGAAGAAGCTAATCATCAAACGTGCCCTATTGATAAATTTAGAAAATGGTTGGTCAAGCAAGACTGGTTAAACGAAGAAGACGATATAAAAGCAAAAGAGTCGATTCGTGAAGAAATTTTAGCAGCGCTTAAACGTGCTGAAGTTGTTGCAAAGCCCGCTTTAGAAGAACTGGTATCTGACGTTTACGATACACCAATTCCATTATTGCAACGCCAGTACGAGCAACTAAAAGAACATATCAAACAGCATCCAGATGCTTACCCAGTAACCGCAGGGAGAATTAAGTAATGGCTAAAATGAACATGCTCCACGCAATTAACTCTGCTCTGGATATTACGATGAATGAACACCCTCAAGCCTGTATTTTTGGTGAAGATGTTGGTTACTTCGGTGGTGTATTTAGAGCAACATCGGGCTTGCAAGAGAAGTACGGTAAACATCGTGTTTTTAATACGCCTTTAACCGAGCAAGGTATTTTAGGTTTTGCTAATGGTTTAGCAGCTTTTGGTGCGCCTGCATTGGCAGAAATTCAATTTGCTGATTATATTTTCCCAGCGTTTGATCAAATAGTAAATGAAGCCGCTAAATTTCGTTATCGCAGTGGTAATGAATTTAATGTGGGTAACTTAACTATTCGTACACCTTATGGTGGCGGTATTGCCGGTGGTTTATACCATTCACAATCACCCGAAGCGTATTTTGCGCACACACCGGGTTTGAAAGTAGTTGTACCGCGTAACCCTTATCAAGCTAAAGGTTTATTACGTGCATCAATTAAAGACGATAACCCGGTCATATTTTTTGAGCCTAAGCGTTTATATCGTGCATCAATTGGCGAAGTGCCAGAAGAAGATTATAGTATTGAATTAGGCACGGCTGAAGTAGTACAAGAGGGGGCCGATATTACGCTTTTAGCGTGGGGTGCTCAAATGGAGATTATTGAAGATGCAGCAAAGCAAGCAAGTGAGCAAGGTATAAGCTGTGAAGTTATTGATCTTCGTAGTATTTTACCATGGGATGTTGAAACGATTGCTAAATCGGTTATTAAAACCGGCCGTTTAATCGTGAGTCATGAAGCGCCTATAACCAATGGCTTTGGTGCAGAGATAGCCGCGACAATACAACAAGAGTGTTTCTTGCACTTAGAGTCGCCAATTTTACGTGTATGTGGTCTAGATACGCCATACCCGCTGGCACTTGAAAAAGAATACGTACCGGATGCACTAAAAGTGTTGGCTGCAATTAAACAATCAATGGATTTTTAGGGGTTACCATGGCTAAAGATTTTATATTACCTGATATTGGTGAAGGCATTGTTGAATGCGAAGTAGTTGAATGGCTAGTACAAGAAGGCGATACCGTATCTGAGGATCAGCCAATTTGCGATGTTATGACAGACAAAGCATTAGTACAAATTCCGGCAGTGCATGATGGCGTTATTTCAAAGCTATATTATCTAAAAGGTGAGATTGCTAAAGTACATGCCCCTTTATTCGCTATGGATGTAGCAGGTGAAAGCATTAGCAATGAAGTAGTACAAGAGCCAGTACAAGCTGAAAATAAAACTGATGATGCAGCTGATGTGGTTGAGGACTTTATATTACCGGATATCGGTGAAGGTATTGTTGAGTGTGAGATTGTTGATTGGTTAGTTGCTGAAGGCGACGAAATAGAAGAAGACCAAGCGGTTTGTGACGTAATGACCGACAAAGCATTAGTACAAATTCCGGCAAAATATACAGGCACAGTAAAAAAACTATATTACCAAAAAGGTGAAATAGCAAAAGTACATAGCCCGTTGTTTCAAATGACAATTGCAGGCAGTGCAGCAAAACCAAATGTTGATATAAACCAAGCGGTCGTAAAGGCTCAAACTAATGCCGTCGCTGAAAAAGTTGCCCCTGTTAAAACGCAGCAAGCTGCTAAAGTTATCAATCAAAAAGCGGTTGCATCACCTGCGGTTCGTCGTAAAGCACGTGAGCTAGATGTTGATTTAACCTGTGTACCAGGTAGTGGTAAAAATGGACGTATTTACAAGCAAGATATTGAAGAGTTTGTAAAAGGCGAAGTGCCAAATACTATTGATACTTCACCGCTTAATAGCGATGCTTCTCAAAGTGCAGTACAAAACCAAACACAGAATCAAAGCGGTGGCGTACGAGTAGAGCAAATTAAAGGCATTAAAGCGGCCATGGCTAAGCAAATGGTAGCTTCGGTTTCAACTATTCCGCACTTTACGTTTAGTGATGAAATAGACTTAACACAGCTTATAGCTTTGCGTAGCTCTTTAAAAGAGCAGTACAAAGCACAAGGCGTTAAGCTCACCATGATGCCATTTTTTGTAAAAGCACTCTCGCTAGCAATGAAAGAGTACCCTGTACTTAATTCAAAAGTGAACGATGAATGCTCAGAGCTTACCTATTATAACGATCATAATATCGGTATAGCGGTTGATTCTAAAATTGGCTTGTTAGTGCCTAATATTAAATCGTGCCAGAGTAAGAGCATTGTTGATGTGGCAAATGATTTAACCCGTTTAACTCATTCAGCGCGAGAAGGCCGTGTTGCACCCGATGATTTAAAAGGTGGGACAATTAGCATCTCTAACATTGGAGCTATTGGCGGCACTATTGCGACCCCTATAATTAATAAACCAGAAGTGGCTATTGTTGCGCTAGGTAAACTGCAGCATCTACCGCGTTTTGATGAAAGTGGGCAGGTTGTGAGTAAAGCTATTATGCAAGTGAGCTGGTCTGGCGATCATCGCGTTATTGATGGGGGCACTATTGCTCGCTTTAATAACCTATGGAAATCGTACTTAGAAAACCCATCGGCAATGATGATGGCTATGAGTTAATAGCTAAATTGTTAATATGTAATAAAAACCAGCTTTTAGCTGGTTTTTTGTTTTAATGTCAGCTGTTTTTAATTAAGATACAAATGTTACTAAAAAGTAATTAGATTAACCCCGTTAGGGAATATAAAAAATAACACTAAGGAAATTTCATGGAACATTATATGAACGCGTTGCGTAGCTACGCAGATTTTTCAGGCCGTAATCGTCGTAAAGCATATTGGATGTTTGTATTATTTAACTTCATTTTTTCAGTAGTTTGTAATGCGATTGATGGTGTACTAGGTACAATGTTCATTGGCTCTATTTATAGCTTAGCGCTATTAATTCCTGGCTTAAGTGCTGGTGCTCGTCGTCTTCATGACACAGGCCGTTCAGGCTGGTGGCAGCTACTTTGGTTAGTGCCAATCATTGGTTGGATTGTTTTAATTGTTTTTCTTGCGCAAGATTCGCACGAAGGTGAAAACGATTTTGGTCCAAATCCTAAAGAATTAGCAGTAGAACCAGCAACTGTATAAGTAAGAATAACTTAACATGTTGAAAGCTCAGCAATTGCTGAGCTTTTTTGTGTTTTTTAAATTTCAACAAAAAAATACAACCCATAACCAACTATTAATGCGGGAATAGACGTATAAAGTGTAGCTATAACTGCAGCTTTGGGCGCCATTGCTATTGCTGGAAATAACGCATCACCATCGTTAGAAATTGCGTTTCCTGCTAAAGCACTAAAGGGAATAATGCCTTGAATATAAAGCGTTGTAACAATTATTTGCGGACCACAACCAGGTAAAAAACCAATAAGCACTGCAATTAATGGGGCCAAATAGGCGTAATGTACAAACCACGTTTTTAAATCAAGATCTGCAATGTTAACCAAAATCTCAAATAGCATAAAAGAGGCTACAACCCATGCCGTTACAAAATGGGTATCTTGTAATACTTTTATTATTTTAGAAGGGGGGTTACATGCATCGTCTTCTGACGTTACTTCTTGATAGCTTTCACCTCTTGACGAAAGTGCCCAAATACTCACAATAAATAAAGCCATTAATGCACCAAATAGCGTAATTAAAGTACTTGTGCTTGCACCAAACTGCGAAAAATCAACATTGAAGGCAATCAAAAAGGCAATTATAAGGCTTGGGATAATTGCTACCATCCAAACCGGTTTACTGATTTTAATAATGTTAGTTGAGAGTATTTTAATTTGGTGCTTTTGTTCTTGCGCTGTTGGGCGTAAAAAGTCTTTTTTGTGTATTGTATTAACCAGTAAACCACTGAATGTACCCACAACTAACCCTATTCCCATAATTAACAAGCCTTCAGTAGGGCGGGTAGCAAGTAATAAAAATGCTGCATCTCCCATTGTAGCTGTTAGCACAGCAACAATAGCACCAAAGCTTGCTTGGCCTTTTGTAAATTGAGTAACCACAATAATAGCGCCACCACAGCCAGGTAATGCACCTAAAACCGCTGCAAAGCTAATTTCTAAAATAGGGGACTTGGCACTTAAATAACTAAGCTCTAATTGAGGTAAGTGTTCTATAGCGTAGTAATAAATTAAAAGGGTAGCAGCAACAAACACACTCACTTGAAAAAATGCATCACTTAGTGCGGTCATTGTTATTTCGCGTAATTGCGGTATTGCAAGGCAAGTTAAAATAAATAAAGGCAGCAGTAAGCGTTTATTTTGGCTCAAAAATCGTTTTGAGGCAGGAGTAATAAAACCAATGTGAGGGAGTGAAATCATACAATGCGACCTAATAAATTAACTAGGTCACACTGTATATTTTAATTAAATGATAATCAATATCATTTATATCTATTTAAATCGATTACTCTGTTTGAGTTTTTCGATAGCCAAATCTAAGTTAGTTTAAATTTGAATTTAAGGCTGTGATTAAATTGGGCTACTTACGCTGAAATTCAGAGTTTGTATTCCACGTTGGCCACTGTTCTGTTTCAGAAATATCAAAACCTACTTTATAAAATAATTGTAAGTCTTGAACAGCACCCGATAAATCCCATTCATCACGGTAACGGTCACATGGTTGATGGTAACAACCGCGAAGTACTAAGCTCATACGTTTACGGTAATTAGCCGTTTCTTCATCAGCAGCCACAGTACCACCGCCTGCGTACATGGCTGGAATACCCATGTTAGCAAATGCAAAGTGATCAGAGCGGTAATAGCCACCAGATGACGGTTTAGGATCGCCTGATATTGTTCTGCCTTGCTCTTTAGCCGCAGTTTCTAAAAACTCATCCATTTGTGATTTACCAATACCAACCACATTCATGTCTTTTACTTTGCCTAATAAATTTAAGCTATCCATATTTATGTTAGCGACTGTTTTATTCGCTGCAATCACTGGATTTGCCGCATAGTATTTAGACCCTAATAAGCCTTGCTCTTCAGCAGTTACCGCTAAAAATGTCATTGAGCGGCTAGGGGGCTTTGGTAATTTAGTAAAGGCTTCAGCTACTTCAATTAGCCCAGCGGTACCCGTTGCATTGTCGTGAGCACCGTTGTAAATTTGATCACCTTTACGTGTTTTGTCTGTACCTAAGTGATCCCAATGAGCAGAGTAAATAACATGCTCATCTGGTTTTTCACTACCAGGTAAAGTGGCGATAAAGTTATACGACACCGATTTTTTAATCGTGTTTTTAATAGTAACAGAAGCAGTTAAATCGCCCATATCAACATGGTAAGCACCTTTGGCAGCATTCGTTTTAACGGTATCAAAATCTAAACCTGCTTTAGTAAAAAGCTCTTTTGCTACGTCAGTTGTAACCCAGCCTTCAACAGCTACACGGTCCATGTTGTTGTTTTCTTTTTGAAAACCAAACTGCTCACCGCTCCATGAGTTTTCAACTACTGACCACGGGTAAGATGCAGGTGCTGTTTCATGAATAATAATTGCACCTGCAGCACCACGGCGACTCGCTTCTTCGTATTTGTATGTCCAACGCCCATAATAGGTCATTGCGTCGCCAGTAAATAAAGCAGGGTCTTTTGTTGCAAAACCCGGATCGTTAACCAGCATTACAACCGTTTTGCCCTTAACGTCTAAACCTTCGTAATCATTCCAATTGTATTCAGGTGCGTTAACGCCGTAGCCCACAAATACAAGTTCAGAATTTTCTATGCCTTCTTGTGTGCTTATGCGGCTGCTACCCATAACCATGTCTTTTTTGTATTGATAGTCTTTACCACCAATACTTAATACCATGTTTGCATCAGCCTCAAGCGACACAAGTGGAACTTCTTGTAAGTAGCTGTCGCCATTACCTGGATCTAAACCTAGGGCTTTAAACTGCGCAGTTAAATAATCAAGCGTTAGCTTTTCGCCAGGTGATGAAGGAGCGCGACCACCAAATTCGTCTGATGCGAGTACTTTTACATGTTTAGCCAATTCATCAGCTTGAATACTGTTATAACCATTTGTTACATCAGTAGGTGTAATACTTGTTGTTGCGCAACCTGCTAAAACAGCAGTAGCGAGGAGTGTGAGAGAGAAATAATGTTTCATGTCAGCTCTTTTTTTGTTTTAAGTTGTGATTAGTATATTAACTTCTATTAAGTAGAACCAGTTTTTGCGGTAAACTTCTCGTAAATTATAGGCATAAATTGTTAAAGGTTTAAATGAAGCGTTTTACTCCCCCCGAGCAGTGGCAAATCAGTAGTCTAGAAACAGGTGCATTTGCGCATTTACGTGAGCTGTTTAAAGTTAACGAATTAACAGATTGGCCGGCGCCGCAGTGGTTTTCTCCATTTTTAACCGCTATTAATGCGAATAATATTCCTATTACTTTTGAAGATGATGCAAAGGTAGATTTTGGCGATCGTTATTACGAACAAGTTATTTTTGAAACGGGTGTTGTACCTACACGCAGTGAGAACTGGCATGACTTATTTGGTGGCTTTATTTGGTGTTTATTTCCTAAAACCAAAGCACTTATTAACCAGCGTCATATGCAAGATATAGCTGAGCATGGTTTGCAAAAGCGTACTAAGCATCGTAATGCACTAACGCTCTTTGATGAATGTGGTGTTGTATTAGCTATAAGTGAGAGTAAATGGCAGCAGTGGCTTTGCGATCATCAATGGAAAACAGCATTTGTTGAGCATAAAAGCGAATGGGGAAAAAGCATTAAAGCGTTTATGTTTGGCCATGCTAATTATGAAATGCTCACCAAACCTTATATAGGTTTAACGGGTAAAGCATTGTTTGTTTGTGTACCGGATGAAATATTTTGTAAAGATTTAGTTACTCAATATCAGTACCTAGACCAAGCCCTTTATGAGATGATTAATACAGATAACTGCTTAGCCGATAACAAACAGCTTTCACCACTGCCTTTATTAGGTGTGCCAGGCTGGCATGACGAAAACAAAGACGACTCTTTTTACAACAATACAGATTATTTTAGAGCGAAACGAAGGATACGAACATGATAGAAGTTGCTGGGCTTAAAAAGAAATTTAAGCTAACTAAAGATCACAAAAAAAATAAAATAGACGACATCGACCCTCGTGAAGATAAAGATTACTTTCACTCAGTACGAGATGTGAGTTTTAGCTGCGCAAAGGGTGAAGTACTTGGGTTGCTAGGCCCAAATGGTGCGGGTAAAACGACTACACTTAGAATGATTTCAACCGCGTTAAAGCCCGATGAAGGCTCAATAACAATTGCCGGAAACGACATTGTAAAAAAACCGCTACTGGGACGTAAGTCTATCGGTTTTTTATCGGGCTCTACCGGTTTGTATGGCCGCTTAACTGTAAAAGAAAACATAGAGTATTTTGCAAAGCTCCACGGTATGAGCAAAAGCGATATTGCATCGCGTTGTGATGAGCTATTTACATTGCTTGATATGCATAAGTTTGTAGATAAACGCGCAGAAAACCTATCAACAGGTATGAAGCAAAAAGCAAATATTGCGCGTGCTGTTGTGCATCGCCCAGCAGTTGTTGTACTTGATGAGCCAACAACGGGTCTGGATATAATGACCACGCAAACCGTTATTCAATTTATTAAGGGTTTAAAGGCGCAAGGTACTCCTGTTATTTTTTCTACCCATCATTTAGATGAAGTTGCACTTTTATGCGACCGAGTCGCTGTAATTAACGAAGGTATTAGCTGCTTTGACGGAACAGTAGATGAATTTAAACAAGCAGGTAATAGTGATGAGCTTAATCAAGCGTTTATGAACATATTAACGGAGAAACATGATGTTTGAGGTATTTAAAAAGGAATTAAGAGAGTTATTACGCGACAAAAAAACGCTATTATTTGTTGTTGCGCTCCCTGTCGCTATATTTCCGTTATTGTTTGCCGTAATGGCATTTATAAGCTCACAAGCAGCGATGGATGCAGAACAAAAAGTAAATACGTATGCCATTATTAATGGTGAATACGCACAAGAGTTTACTGATAAAGTGTTTTATCACAAAAGTTTTGAGCTTTATAAAGGGGCTAAAACCTTTAATAACATTGAAGAGCTTAAAGCTGGTGTTATAGCTGGCGATATTGATATGGGTATTTATTTACCAAGCCATGCTGAGCAAACATTAGATGATGGAAAACAAAGCCAGTGGCAGGTTGTATTTAACGATTCAAAATCTATCAATTTTTTATTCGAACGCGTTAAAGAGCTCGCAAAAGAATACAGTGACGTGCTGCAAACTCAAAAGCTGATTAGTTTTGGTATTGAAGAGTCTGTTCAAAAATCCATTCTTAATCCAATTGAAGTCATTAAAGTAGATACAGCCGATAAACGTGAAAACCTTGGCGAAAAAATTGGCGGGTTTTTACCTTACTTACTTATACCATTAGTACTAATGGGGGCTACTTATCCCGCTATTGATTTAGGTGCTGGCGAAAAAGAACGCGGCACACTAGAAACACTCCTACTTACACCTATTACGCGTACAGAGCTGGTGCTTGGTAAATTTATAACTTTGTTAACTACATCCATTGCCTCCACAACCATAACGGTCTTGAGTATGGGTTGCTGGATAGCACTGGCGTTAGCATTTGCTGATCTTGATTTTATTAAAGCGGCATTTAGTACATTAGCGGTAACCGATTTACTGATGATATTTGTACTGCTACTACCTGTGGCTGCTATATTCTCAGCCTTAGCTTTGGCTATATCTATTTATGCACGTACGTTTAAAGAAGCGCAAAACTACATGGCTCCGCTTAGCATGGGTGTATTTTTCCCTATTATTATTTCAATAATGCCAAATATGGAGCTTACTGCTAAAACAGCATTCATTCCTGTTACAAACGTGGCTTTAGCGATTAAAGAAATAGTAAAAGGGACTGTTGATTACACATTTGTGGGCTTAATATTTTTAGCTACTGCAATCATTGCGGCTGGACTACTG